>NZ_JBHVAK010000110.1:0-10869 GCF_042667085.1 Nocardia sp. NPDC057353 | reverse complement strand
GGGCGCGGCGGTGCCGCGCCCGGGCCGGAGGCGTGTCGCGCAGCGGTGCCGTCCGACAGCCGGCCGCTGGAGGCGCGAGGCGCGTCGGACTCGGCCGCCGGTGTGTCGAGCGCCCGCCTGGTAGCCGAGCGGGCGGTTCAGACCCGGCGGCCGGTGTAGGCGAGCAGTCGCAGGTGGCCGGGGGCGTCGTCGGCGACCGGGACGGCCGCGTCGAACCAGCCCGGCTGCCGGTAGGGATCCAGCCCACCGGCGGCGACGACCGCTTCCAGCAGCGCGGAACAGAGGGCGTCGTCCGCGAGGTCGGGGCGCCCGATCGCCAGGGCGAGATCGGTGCCGTGCACCGTGAGCTCGAGCAGGTGCGCGAGCGCGGCGCTCGGCCCCGGCAGCTCACCGAGCGGGGTGGGTACCGCGCGGTCGAGCGCGTCCGGCCTGCGCCAGGCGGCGCGGTCCAGCTCGGCGGCGGTGGCGAAGGCGCCGTGCGGGTCGGAGCCGAGTGCGTCCTCCGGCAACTCCGCGTCGCCGGTGATGTCGCTGAGCGCGGCGACCGATCCGTACATCACACCGACCAGGTGGTCGAGCAGGGTGTGCACGTCCCATTCGGCGCAGAGCGTGGCCGCGCCGAGCGACCCGGGATCCAGCGCCGCGACGGCGGCGCCCGCGGTGTCCAGCGCGCGGTCGATCGCGTCGACCACCGTCTCCGTCTCGATCCGGCCGATCGCGGGGTCCTGCACACGGTTCATGGGAATCCTTCTGGTCGATCGAGGCGATGCTGCCCGGAATACACACCGCTCACCAATGGAAACCCGAAATTGTGCGGCGCGCCCGGAACCGCCGCCCGGGTTGACAAGGCAGGCCGGGATTGTCGGTCAGCCCGACCCTTCGCGCCGCTTCCCGCCCGGATCCGGCTCGGTGCGGGCGATGCCGTGCTCGGTGCCCTCGTCCGCGTCCTGGTCCGGCTCCGGGTGCTCCGGCTCGAAGGTCGCGGGCAGGTTCTTGATGTGCTTGTTCATCGAGCGGATCAGCAGGAAGGTCCCGACCAGCAGCACGAGCACGAGGATCAGCCCGACCGGCGAGGCCTTGCCGAACTCGGGCCCGGTCGGGGTGCCCGGCGTCTGCGCGAGCACCTCGGTGAGCAGCGGTAGCGCGGACATCACCGGTGCTCGTCCCCGATCCCGGCGAACAGGTCGTGCTCCGGCAGCGCGGTCTTCACCCTGGTCTGCGCCAGCTCGAACTCCTCGGTCGGCCAGATCTTCCGCTGCAGCTCCAGCGGGATGGCGAAGAAGGCGCCGTTCGGGTCGATCTGGGTGGCGTGCGCGCGCAGTGCGTCGTCGCGCTGCGGGAAGTACTCGGAGCACTCGATCTGGGTGGTCACCCGCGACATGACGTCGCCGCGCTCCACCGCGTACTTGCGCGAGCGGTCCAGCCACTCCTGCAGCGGGAACGGCTCGCCGAGCCGGTCGTACTCCTCGGCGAAGAGCTCCAGCCTGCGCAGGCTGAAGCCGTGGTTGTAGTACAGCTTGAGCGGGGTCCACGGCTCGCCCGCGTCCGGGAACCGCTCCGGGTCGCCCGCCGCCTCGAAGGCGGCCACCGAGACCTCGTAGCAGCGGATGTGGTCCGGGTGCGGGTAGCCGCCGGTCTCGTCGTAGGTGGTCATCACGTGCGGCCGGAACTCACGGACCACCCGGACCAGCGCCTCGGTCGCCTCCTCGAGCGGGACCAGCGCGAAGCTGCCCTCCGGCAGCGGCGGCAGCGGATCACCCTCGGGCAGACCGGAATCCACGAAGCCGAGCCAGGTCTGCCGCACCCCGAGCGCGGCCGCGGCGGCGGCCATCTCCTCGCGCCGGATCTCGTGGATCCGCTCCAGCACACCGGGGGTGTCCATGGCCGGGTTGAGAATGCTGCCCGCCTCGCCGCCGGTCAGCGTGACGACGAGTACCTCGTTGCCCTCGGCGGCGTACTTCGCCGTCGTCGCGGCGCCCTTGGACGATTCGTCGTCGGGGTGCGCGTGCACCGCCATCAGCCGGAGCCCGCTCACGTCCTGTCCACTCCGTCGCTCACCGTCTCTACCTCGCGCTCTCCGCCGTCCCGTCGCGGTGCCCCGAGGCACCCGATCCTCGCTTACCTATAGTTCCATTGAGACCCCGCTGTATTCCGACCACCCCCGGGAGCGTCCGACGATGACCGACTCGAGCCCGCGCGCAGGCGCCGAGCCCGCGACCCCGGCCGAGAGCGCCGAGGCCGAGCGGCGCCGCTCGGCCCGCCGGGCCGAGCGGTACGGCGGGCAGGGCCGCACCGCGCCCGGTAGGCGCCGCGCCCTCGCGGTCGGGCTCGGGCTGCTGGTCGCGGTCGCGGGGGTCGGGGTCGGGTACCTGGGCTACCAGAAGTACGGGCCGAAGGACGTGCAGGCCGAGCAGCTCGGCTACGTCGTGGTCGACGACTCCACGCTCGACCTGCGGATCAAGGTCACCAGGGACGACCCGTCGCAGCCGGTGGTGTGCTTCGTCCGCGCCATGGGGCGGGACACCGCGGAGGTGGGCAGGCGCGAGGTGCTGGTGCTTCCCTCGGCGAGCGGCACGGTCGAGGTCGCCACGGTCATCCGCTCCTCCGCCCGGCCCGCGTCGGGCAGCGTCTACGGCTGCTCCACCGAGGTGCCGGGGTACCTGCGCGCGGGGTGAACCGCACAAAATCGACTTGACCTGCATATTTGTGAGTCATGCTAAAATGGCCTGACACACGGTTCCGGCACCCGGAGCCGTGTTTGCTGCATTGGCGGCCAGCGCGGTGGATTCCGGAACGCACGACACCCCTCGGAGATCGCGTCCAGCCGTCGGCCGATGCGTGCCCGCCTGCCCCGGTGGGTACAGCAGCGGTGTTCAGGGAATCCCGGCGCGCCGGGAACAACTACTAGGGAGTGATCGAGATGACCGAGAATGTGACCTGGCTGACCCAGGAGTCGCACGACAGGCTCAAGAGCGAACTCGACGCGCTCATCGCCAACCGTCCGGTCATCGCCGCCGAGATCAACGAGCGCCGCGAGGAGGGCGACCTCAAGGAGAACGGCGGCTACCACGCGGCGCGGGAGGAGCAGGGCCAGCAGGAGGCCCGCATCCGGCAGCTGCAGGAACTGCTGAACAACGCCAAGGTCGGCGTCGCGCCGACCAAGTCCGGCGTGGCGCTGCCCGGCTCGGTCGTGAAGGTCTACTACGACGGTGACGAGACCGACACCGAGACCTTCCTGATCGCCACCCGCGAGGAGGGGCTCGGCCACTCCGACCTGGAGACCTACTCGCCGAACTCGCCGCTCGGCGGGGCGCTCATCGACGCCAAGGTCGGCGAGACCAGGGAGTACACGCTGCCCAACGGCAACACCATGAAGGTGACGCTGGTCAGCGCGGAGCCGTACCACAGCTGAGCCGCTCCGCGGGGGCGCGGAGTGCCGCGGCCCCGCGCTGCCGCGCCGAGTTTCCGGCCCCAGCCTCGGGCCGCCTGAGCAGCAGCGGCCGCACTCGGGATTCGAGTGCGGCCGCTGGTTCATGTCTTTCGTACTTCCCTACTGCGCGAGCGCCTGCTCGACGTCGGCGAGCAGGTCGGCGGCGTCCTCGATGCCGACCGAGAGCCGTACCAGGTCGGCGGGGACCTCCAGCTGGGAGCCCGCGGTGGAGGCGTGCGTCATGGCACCGGGGTGCTCGATCAGCGATTCGATCCCGCCCAGCGACTCCGCCAGCGTGAAGACCTTCGTCCCGGCGCAGAAGCGGCGCGCCGCCTCCTCGCCGCCGTGCAGCCGCACCGAGAGCATCCCGCCGAAGCGCCGCATCTGCTTGGCCGCGACGCCGTGCCCGGCGTGCTCGGGCAGCCCCGGGTAGATGACGGTCGAGATGGCCGGGTGCCCGGCGAGGAACTCGGCGATCAGCTCGGCATTGTCGCAGTGCCGCTCCATGCGCAGCGCCAGCGTCTTGGCGCCGCGCAGCGTCAGGTAGGCGTCGAACGGGCCTGGCACCGCGCCCGCGCCGTTCTGCAGGAAGGCGAACTTCTGGTCGGTCTCGGCGTCGTCGGTGACCAGCGCGCCGCCGATCACGTCGGAGTGGCCGCCCAGGTACTTGGTGGTGGAGTGCAGCACGATGTCCGCGCCCAGGGTGAGCGGGGTCTGCAGGTAGGGGGTGGCGAAGGTGTTGTCGACCACCAGCTTGGCGCCCGCGGTGTGCGCGACGTCGGCCAGCGCCGGGATATCGCCGATGGTGAGCAGCGGGTTGGTCGGGGTCTCGACCCAGATCAGCTTGGTGTTCGGCCGCACCGCCGCGCGGACCGCGTCCAGGTCGGCGATGTGCGCGGGCGAGTGCTCGATCCCCCACTGGGTGAACACCTTGTCGATCAGCCGGAAGGTGCCGCCGTAGGCGTCGTCCGGGATGACGATGTGGTCGCCGGGGCGCAGCAGCGCCCGCAGCGCACAGTCGGTGGCGGCCATCCCGGAGGCGAAGGCGCGGCCGTACCGGCCGAGCTCGAGGGCCGCGAGGTTGGCCTCCAGCGCGGTGCGGGTCGGGTTGCCGGTGCGGGCGTACTCGTACCCGCCGCGCAACCCGCCCACCCCGTCCTGGGCGAAGGTCGAACTCGCGTAGATGGGCACATTGACCGCACCGGTCTGCGGGTCCGGTTCGAACCCCGCGTGCACGGCCCGGGTGGAGAATCCCAGCTCGCTCATGGCCCCAGCCTAGAACCGCCACCTGCGGCGCGATCGCAGGGGGTGCGTGTGCCCGGCTCGCTACGCTGGCCGACATGGCGCCCGACACACCCGTGACCCTCGACGCATTGTTCGCGACCGACTCGCTGCTGCAGCCGGAGGAGCGGGAGATCCGCGACACCGTCGCCGCCTTCGCGGCCCGCAGGCTGCGCCCGCACGTCGCCGACTGGTTCGAGGCGGGCACCTTCCCGGCCAGGGAGCTCGCCCCCGAGCTGGGCGAGCTCGGGCTGCTCGGCATGCACCTCGACGGCTACGGCTGCGCCGGGCTCTCCGCCACCGCGTACGGCCTGGCCTGCCAGGAGCTGGAGGCGGTGGACTCCGGCATCCGCAGCATGGTCTCGGTGCAGGGCTCGCTGGCCATGACCGCCATCCACCGCTACGGCTCCGAGGAGCAGAAGCAGCAATGGCTGCCGGGGATGGCCGCGGGCGAGCTGCTCGGCTGCTTCGGGCTGACCGAACCGGACTTCGGCTCCAACCCCGGCGGCATGCGCACCCGCGCGAAGCGGGACGGCGCCGACTGGGTGCTGGACGGCGCCAAGATGTGGATCACCAACGGCACCGTCGCCGACGTCGCGGTGGTCTGGGCGTACACCGACCCGGAGGAGGAGGGCGGCCGCCCGGTGGTGCGCGGCTTCCTCGTCCCCACCGACGCCACCGGCTTCCAGGCCAGGGAGATGCACCGCAAGCTCTCGCTGCGCGCCTCGATCACCGCCGAGCTGAACTTCGACGGGGTCCGGCTGCCCGCCGACGCGGTGCTGCCCGGTTCGCGCGGCCTCTCCTCGCCGCTGGCCTGCCTGGGCGAGGCGCGCTTCGGCATCGTCTTCGGCGCGCTCGGCGCGGCCCGCGACTGCCTGGCCGCGGCGATCGAGTACGCGCGCAGCCGCGAGGTCTTCGACAAGCCGCTCGCGGCCTACCAGCTCACCCAGGCGAAGATCGCCGACCTGGCGCTGGAGTACGGCAAGGGGCAGCTGCTCGCCATCCACCTGGGGCGGCTCAAGGACCGCGGCGAGCTCACGCCGGAGCAGGTGAGCGCGGGCAAGCTGAACAGCACCCGCGAGGCCATCGCGATCGCCCGCGAGTGCCGGACCATCCTGGGCGCCAACGGGATCACGCTGGACTACCCGGTGCTGCGGCACGCCAACAACCTGGAGTCGGTGCTCACCTACGAGGGCACCGCCGAGGTGCACCAGCTCACCCTGGGCAAGGCCCTCACCGGGAGCAACGCCTTCCGCTGAGCACAGTGTTACCGGGCGTCACCGCGGGGCCATCCCGCGGTCACCCGTTGGCCGGGAATCTCCCGCATCCTGGTGGGACCACGCTTCGCCGGTCGTTCCAGGAGGTGCACCATGTGCACACTGCCGCCCATTCCCGCCCGCAGTGCCGGAGTCCCCGATGCGTAGCGGCGAACTCCCGGACCGGCGGGAACTGCTGGCCGCCTTCGACTCTCGCCCCGAAGCGGGCGACCACCCGGTCGCCGGGTGGGCCGCCGCGCTGGCCGAGCTGCACCGGCAGCGGCACCGCGACCCGCTGGCGACGGCCGGAATCGATTGCCGCCGGGCCGAACTCGTCGCCGCGGTCGATCGCTGGGCGGGCACGGTCCGGGCGGTGCCGGTGCGCGGGGTCTCGCTCGGCGCGGTGCTGGACCGGATGGCCGCGGCGCACGTGCACGCCGCGCACCTGCTGCACACCTGCGAGCAGGTCTCCGACACCAGGGTGCACGCCGCCTGGTACCGGCTCGCCACCCTCGCCGACGAGTGGAGCGATCTCATCGCGGGCTATGTGCCCGCGCCGAGGACAGCAGCAGGCTGAGGACAGCAGCAGGCTGAGGCCCTACTTGCCGAGCGCGCCGACGCTGAGGAAGCCGAGCAGGTCGTGCCTGGTGATGACGCCGACCGGCTTGCCCTCCTCCACCACCATGAGCGCATCGGTCTCGGAGAACGCCTTGGTGGCGGCGGAGATCGGCTCGCCCGCGCCGATCAGCGGGAACGCTGCGGTCATGTGCTCCGCGACCGAGTCGGTGAGCTGCGCCCGCCCCTCGAAGACCGCGGAGAGCAGGTCGCGCTCGGAGACGCTGCCCGCCACCTCGCCCGCCATCACCGGCGGCTCGGCGCCGACCACCGGCATCTGCGAGACGCCGTACTCGCGCAGGATCTCGATGGCGTCGCGCAGCGTCTCGGAGGGGTGCGTGTGCACCAGGTCGGGCAGCGCGCCGGACTTGCCGCGCAGCACGTCGCCGACGAGCGGCTCGGCCGCGCCGTCCAGCCGCTCGCGCAGGAAGCCGTAGGAGCTCATCCACCGGTCGTTGAAGATCTTGGAGAGGTAGCCGCGGCCGCCGTCCGGCAGCAGCACCACCACGACCGCCTCCGGGTCGCGCCTGGCCACCTCGATGGCGGCCACGACCGCCATGCCGCAGGAGCCGCCGACCAGCAGCCCCTCCTCGCGGGCGAGCCGCCTGGTCATGTCGAAGGAGTCGGCGTCGGAGACGGCGATGATCTCGTCGGCGATCTTCGGGTCGTAGGCGGAGGGCCAGAAGTCCTCGCCGACGCCCTCGACCAGGTACGGCCGCCCGGTGCCGCCGGAGTAGACCGAGCCCTCCGGGTCGGCGCCGATCACCTGCACCCGCCCCTCCGACACCTCCTTGAGGTAGCGGCCCGCACCGGTGATGGTGCCGCCGGTGCCGACGCCCGCGACGAAGTGCGTGATCCTGCCCTCGGTGTCGGCCCAGATCTCCGGGCCGGTGGTCTCGTAGTGGCTCTGCGGCCCGCCGGGGTTGGAGTACTGGTCCGGCTTCCAGGCGCCGTCGATCTCGCGCACCAGCCGGTCCGAGACGCTGTAGTAGCTGTCCGGGTGCTCCGGCGGGACGGCGGTCGGGCAGACCACGACCTCGGCGCCGTAGGCGCGCAGCACGTTGCGCTTGTCCTCGCTCACCTTGTCCGGGCAGACGAAGACGCAGTGGTAGCCGCGCTGCTGCGCCACCAGCGCCAGCCCGACCCCGGTGTTTCCCGACGTGGGCTCGACGATGGTGCCGCCGGGGCGGAGCGCGCCGGACTTCTCGGCCGCCTCGATCATCTTGACCGCGATCCGGTCCTTCGAGCTGCCGCCGGGGTTCAGGTACTCGACCTTGGCCGCGACCAGCCCGGCGTTCGGCCCGACCACCGAGTTCAGCCGGACCAGCGGGGTATTGCCGATGAGGTCGACGACGTGCTCCGCGATGCGCATAGCTCCATCGTTGCAGAAGGCGCACGCACGTGCTTCCTCGCGTTCGGAATCAGCGCCGCGGCAGCTGCCAGGGCGGGTCGACCGCCGAATCCGCAGAACTCCGCGCCGGTCGCGGATCGGCCGGACGCACCGCGAACGCACCCGGTGCGGAGCCCCCTGAGCCCCTACGATCGGGGGCATGCGGAAACTCACCATCGCCCGGGCAGCCACCGTCCTGGCCGGAGCGGCCGTGGCGACGACCATCGGCGGGGGCGGCCAGGCCGCCGCGGCCACCGTCGAGTTCGCGCAGGTGCCGACGCTGGCGCGCGGCGGGCTGTGCTGGACCACCGTGCGCACCTGGGCCGACACCAGCCCGGAGTATCCGGGCCGGGCGATCCTGAACATGCGGGCCGAGCCGGTCGCCGGGGTCGGGCCGGGCATCTACCCCTTCGCCCCGCTCTGCCAGGTGCGCACCACCATGGCCTGGCGCAACCTGAACACCGGCGCGACCGGCGCCTACGAGAACCTCGTTGTCACCGGGATCTACGGCAGCATCCAGTACGCGCTGTTCCAGGACACCGGGCCGGGGCGGATCGAGGTCACCGTGAGCACCGACAGCGCGAGCATCCCGGCCCGCGGCACCTTCGACGTCGCGGGCTGAGGCCGCCGGGCGGCCGTCCGGACCGACCGGAGGCGCCGCCCGGTTTGTAGAATGCGCAAACGTGGGTGTACCTCGCATGGGTTGGCGCACGGCCGCGGCGACGGGAGCGGGCGCGGTGCTCGCCGGTTCCGGCGCGGGCACGGCGTGGTGGTTCGGGTACCGCATGCTCATGGCGCAGGCGGGGGCGGCGCGCGGCGTGATCGGCCGGGACAGCTCGAAGCCGCCGGAGGCCGACGGCGTCTACGCCCCCGGCGGTGCGCCGCCGCAGCGCTACCGCGCGGGCCTCGCCTTCGACCTGCACCTGATGATCTTCGGTGACTCCACCGCCGCCGGGCTCGGCGCGCTGAGCGCCGAGGAGGTGCCGGGCGTGCGGCTGGCCCGCGGCCTGGCCGAGGCCACCGGCAAGCGCATCCGGCTGAGCACCAAGGCCATCTCCGGCGCCACCTCCAAGGGGCTGGCGGGCCAGGTGGACGCCATGTTCGTGGCGGGCCCGCCGCCGGACGCCGCCGTCATCCTGGTCGGCGCGAACGACGTCACCAAGAAGCACTCGATCCGCGCCTCGGCGGGCAGGCTGAGCGCCGCGGTGACCCGGCTGCGCGAAGCGGACAGCGCCGTCGTGGTCGGCACCTGCCCGAACCTCGGCATCGTCACCGCCATCGCGCAGCCGCTGCGCGCGGTGGTGGAGAACTGGAGCATCCGGCTGGCCAGGGCGCAGGCCGCGGCCACGCGCGCCGCGGGCGGGCACCCGGTGCCGATGGGCAACCTGCTCTCGCCGAAGTTCCGCGCGGCGCCGGAGCTGCTCTTCGCCGCCGACGGCTTCCACCCGTCCGCCGCGGGCTACGCACTGGCCGCCGAGCACCTGCTGCCCGCGCTGCTGGCGGCGCTCGACGTCGAGGCGGGGCTGCTGCACCAGGCCGAGGCACCGGCGCCGGGCGCGGACCTTCCGGACGGCGCCCGCGCCACGTAGGTTTCTACTGGCGAGTAATCGAATTCGCACCACGACAAAGGAGTCCTCCATGCCTGAGGCCGTCATCGTTTCGACCGCCCGCTCCCCGATCGGCCGGGCCCGCAAGGGCTCGCTGGTGGACCTGCGCCCGGACGACCTCACCGCCCAGGTCGTGCGCGCCGCGCTGGACAAGGTGCCCAACCTCGACCCGGCCACGATCGACGACCTGATCCTCGGGTGCGGCTCGCCCGGCGGTGAGCAGGGCTTCAACATCGGCCGCAATGTCGCGGTCCAGCTGGGCTACGACACCCTGCCCGGCACCACCGTGCACCGCTACTGCGCCTCCTCGCTGCAGTCCACCCGCATGGCCTTCCACGCCATCAAGGCGGGCGAGGGCGAGGTGTTCATCTCCGCCGGTGTCGAGACCGTCTCGCGGTACGTGCACGGCTCCGCCGACTCCTGGCCCAACACCCAGAACCCGATCTACGCCGAGGCCCAGGCCCGCACGGCCGAGACCGCCAAGGGCGGGGCCGGGGCCTGGCACGACCCCCGCGAGGACGGGCTGCTGCCCGATGTCTACATCGCCATGGGCCAGACCGCGGAGAACGTCGCCACCTTCACCGGGATCACCCGCGAGGACCAGGACCGGTGGGGCGTGCGCTCGCAGAACCGCGCCGAGCAGGCCATCGCCGCCGGGTTCTTCGAGCGCGAGATCACCCCGGTCACCCTGCCCGACGGCACCGTGATCACCAAGGACGACGGCCCGCGCGCGGGCGTCACCTACGAGGCGGTCTCCGGGCTCAAGCCGGTCTTCCGCCCCGACGGCACGGTCACCGCGGGTAACTGCTGCCCGCTCAACGACGGCGCCGCGGCCCTGGTGATCATGAGCGACACCAGGGCCAAGGAACTGGGTTTGACCCCGCTGGCGCGGATCGTCTCCACCGGCGTGTCCGGGTTGTCGCCGGAGATCATGGGCCTGGGCCCGATCGAGGCGGTCAAGCGCGCGCTGGCGATCGCGGGCAAGACCATCGACGACATCGACCTGGTCGAGATCAACGAGGCCTTCGCCGTGCAGGTGCTGGGCTCGGCGCGGGAGCTGAAGATCGACGAGGACAAGCTCAACGTCTCCGGCGGCGCGATCGCGCTCGGCCACCCGTTCGGTTCGACCGGCGCCCGGATCACGACCACGCTGATCAACAACCTGCAGACCCACGACAAGCAGTTCGGGCTGGAGACCATGTGCGTCGGCGGCGGCCAGGGCATGGCGCTCATCATCGAACGCCTCAGCTGAGCTGACACACGAAAGCGGGGCGGTCACCGATCGGTGAC
>NZ_JBHVAK010000109.1:0-11001 GCF_042667085.1 Nocardia sp. NPDC057353 | reverse complement strand
CCCCACCCCCGTCCGACATCACATGCGCACGAAGTGGGTATGTGATGTCGGACGGGGGTGGGGGGAGTGAGCAGAAATCACAGCCCTTGAACCCGCAGCTCAAGGCAGGTATGGGAGGGAAGAGGAGTGGCCCGAAAACTATCGTGGCAACACAATAGGTTTCGGCTAGCTTTCGGTTACTCCACGGTGGGTTTTCGGTACGCCACAGCAGCACCCCGGCAACCGAGTCCGGACGCCGAAACCACGGCGGGACGCCCTTCCTCGGCCAGACAGCGTGAGCGCGTCCCGGCACCCGGTCAAGGGCGCTGCGCGTCGGCTGCGCCGATGGCCTGCGGCCACCCTGGACCGGCCACCGGGCCGCACTCGAGAAGCCTTCGGAGGAAGGGCCCCGGGGAGCAGTCGGGGGATGAGCCGACCGGCAGAGGTGCCCCGGACACGAAGAAGCCCCGCCGTGATCACGGCGGGGCTTCCGGAGCGGGTGCGGTTGGGCTACTCGGCGGCGGGCGCGAGGTAGGCGTCGAGCTTGTAGGCGCGGCCGGAGCCGTTCTCGGCCGGGCCGACGAAGGCCAGGTTGTCGAGCCGGCCGCCGATGGCGATTCCGCCGGCGCGCGAGCGGCGCACCGCGGTGCTGATCGCGCGCTGCACGTCGCGGTCCAGGGTGACCGCGCGCAGCCCGTCGTCGGCGTCGTCGTCGTAGACGCCGGTCTCGATGATCAGCTGCGAGTCGATCACCGGATCACCGGTGACGGCGGGCTGCGGGCGCCGGTCCTTCCAGAACAGCGGCTGCCCGCTGCTGTTGTGCCGGTGGCGGCGCACCACCGCGATGATCTCGCCCGAGACCGCGGTCCCGGGCTCGATCGCGCGCCCGAACGGGTTGCGGGCGCCCTGGCCCATCAGCTCGGCGTTGATCTGGTCCAGGTCCGACAGGGTGTTGGTCATGACGTTTTCCTCCAGGGTGAAGTGGTGAATGCGGGATCTCGGTGCGGGGCGGGCGGCGCTGCCCGCCCCGCGATGGGTGGGTCAGTTACTGCTCGGCAAGGCCAGTTGCGGGGTGCCGCCGGAGACCAGGCGCAGCCCGTCGCCGGTGTCGTCGCCGTCGTGCTCGGTCTTGAGCCGGTTGACGACCTTGCCGACCGTGCCCGGGTGCAGCCCGACGATCGGGGCGATCTCGCGGTAGGAATAACCGGCCCGGTGCAGCCGCCAGACCTCCGCGTCGCGCTCGGCCACCGGGTCCGGCGACACCGCTGTCGCCTCACCGTCGCTCTCCTCCGGGCCGCTGTCGCCCGCCGTCGCGTGGGTGTCGCCGCCGCGTGCGACACCAGCGACGGGTGTCGCCTGCACCGGCGACGGGGTGCGCGGCACCTCCAGCAGCGCGGTCAGCGCGTGGGTGACCGCCAGCGCGGCCACCGGCGCCGCACCGGCCACCATCGCCGCGGCGAGCTGGGGCAGTTTCAGCCCGTCCGCGGTCCAGGCGTGGACGCCGTTGCCGACCAGAGAGACCAGCTCAGCGGCGGCGAGCTCAGCCCAGAAGAACCGACGCGTGGCCTTCGGAATCCCGACCCCGATCCGCTCGCGGCGGTTCAACGCCACGAGCGAGAACGCGGCCTGGATGATCGGCCCGTCCACGATCACCGGGGCACCCCACGCCAGCCCGGACGGGATCCCCGACATCACCGCGACCCCGTGCAGCGCGATCGCCGACCACGAGAACGCCGCGATACTCACCGCCGCCAGCGCCAGCAAGGCGACAACCTCGGCGACATTCCACCCCGCCGGAGCCGGGGCAGGCGACACCGGGGCGACACCCGCCGCTCCGGCGGGCGACGGGGGCGACACCGCGTCGCCCTCGTGCGACAGCACGTGCTCGTTCATCGGCTGAAACCTCCTCGGGAGTGATCGGATGCGAGCCAGGAGTCCTGCTCGTGCCAGGCCGGGGCGCCGACGAGGCGCTCCTGCTCGGCGTGCAGGGCGTGCCCGGCCAGCTGGTCCAGGGCGTTGTCGAGATCGCAGGCAAGCTCGCGGTTACGGTCTTCCAGCAGGGCGGCCTGGTGCTCGGCGGCGTCGCGCTCGGCGACGACGGCGGCCAGGCGCTCCTCCAGCTCGGCCGCGCGCTGGTTCGCCGCGGTCAGCCGCTCGGCCAGCTCCCCGGACTCCGACGCCCCGGCCACCGGCACCGCGGCGCGCTTCGGCGCGGTCTTGGCCAGGGTGACCGTGCACGCGGTCCGCAAGGCCGGGCGCGGCGCCGCTGGCCGCGGGCCCGGCACCCGCTCGGCGGCCTGGGCGGGCATGGTGGCCTCGATCGCCGGGGCGCTCACCGCCGTAACCCCTTGCGCTCGTTCGCCAGCCCGGTCGCCAGCGCATTGCCCGACCGGTAGTCCGCCAGTGCCGAATTCGGCAACTGGTCGCGCTCGGTGTCCCGGTCGTGGGCGGCGGTGGGGGCCTCGACGGTCCACTCGCCGTGGCCGGTGAGCTGGCGGGCGTGCAGCTGGTTGCGCCACTGCATCTCGGTGAACCGGCCGGACTCACCGCGGGCGTGGGCAGTCTCGTGCTCGGTCAGTGCCAGCTGCGACATCGCCGGGTAGCTCTGCCACTGAGCCCGGGCGGCGTCGAGATGCCGCCAGGCCTGAGCCATCTGGCCTCCGCCGGTGCTCCAGTTCTGCTCGATCGCCTTGGCGTGGGCATCGAACGGGCCACCGTACTCGGCGTAGACGGTGGTGTTCGGGTCGTACAGATCCCGGACCCGGTCGTAGTCGGCACGCATCAGCACCTCCTCGTCGTTCTCGACGAGGTTGGCGTAGCGATAGAGGTAGATGTCGTGCTCGGCGCGCGCGAGATAGCCGCGCTGCTCGACAGCCTCGATGTAGGGCCCGGTCACCAGCCCGTGCGGACCGTAGGTGAGACCGTGCTCAGCGAGGTGGCGGGCCTGGGCCTCGCTGCGCCGCTGCACCTCGGTCAGCTCGCCGGAGGCGGCGTGCGCCGCGGCGGCGGCCGGGTCACGCTCCCACCGCTCGCGGGCGTCGCCCAGGTAGACCCATTCGGCGCACCAGTCCTGCTCGTGCCAATCCGCGGAATCCATCCACGGCGCCACGTAATCGGCGGCGTCGAGCGAGTCGGCCGGGTCGTAGCGGTCCGGGTCGGCCGGGTAGCAGGCCAGGGAGTGCATGTAGTCGGCACGGAAGCGCGCCTCCTGGAACGTCCCGGCACCGGTGTCGGTGCTGGTGGGACGGGTATCGTCGGTCATTGGTTCGGCTCCTTCGGGATTCGGTTTTCGTGGTGGGTCGGGCCGTGGGCCCCGGTCGCCCGGGGCCGGTCCGTGCCGAGCGGTGGAGCGCTCGGCACGGACGTCTTCCTCGTCAGCGGGTGCGGGCCCGCCCGGTGCCGTGCTGCGCGGCCTCGGCCACGCTCGACGGCTGGTAGTCGGCCAGCGCGGAGGAAGCGCCGGACGAACGCTCGCAGTTGCGGGAGCGGTCGTGGTCGAGCAGTTCGGTGACCTGCTCGGCGCTGCGGACCTGGATCTCCGGCACGCTCAGATCGGCCCGGAGCTCGGCCGCAGCCACGGCGGCCCAGTCCGGTTCGCCGCGGTGCTCGATGACCTGCCCCGTCATCGCCCGGAACTCGGTGCCGAGTTCGTCGCCGCGCAGCGACCAGCGCAGCCCGATCCGGGTGCTCATGTCCTCGGCGTCCTGGAGCTGCTCGTCATCACCGCGCTCGGTGCGGACCTGCTCGCGCAGCTGGTGGAAGCGGGCGAAGTCCGCGCGCATCACCCGCTCGCCGTGGCTGCCCGCGCCGGTGAAGTGGTTCGGGTTCGTCGGATCCGACCGGTCCCACGACAGCGGCTCGAACGTGGTCCGTCCGTTGTGCGGGTTGACCCGCTCGTTGGCCGGGTCTGGCCAGGCGCCGAGCCCTTCCAGCTGCAGGGCCTGCATCTGGCTGCGCCACGACAGCTCGTCCATCGACGCCGGCCGCGCCTCGATCGGCAGATCCGGGTGGGTCGGGGCGTGGACGAACAGCTCGGGCAGCTCGGCGCGCATCGCGTCCAGCTGCTCCCACCGGGCCCGCATGTCCGGCTCGTCGGTCCAGCGCTGCGCGACCAGGTCGGCCTCGGCGCGCAGCCGCCGCGCCTCGTCGGTGCTCCAGGCGTCTCCGGCGCGGAACCGCAGGTGCACCGCGGTGGCGTAGTCCGCGCGCCACCGCGCCTCGATCTCATCCGGGATCCGGGCGGCGTAGTAGCCGAACTGGGCCTGCTCGACCTCGTCGCGGAGCTCGTTGAGCGCGGTCATCGGGCCATTCCGTTCCGCTGGTGCCCGCGCGCCATCTCCTCGGCCAGGCTGGTCGGCTCGTAGTCCGCCAGCGCCGAATCCGGCAGGTCCCGGTCCGTGCCGGGGTCCGGGGTACCGGTGTCGCCGAGCACGGCCTTGACCGACTCCTCCACCCGGTTCAGGGGCGGCTTGGACGGGTCGCGGCGCACGCTGCCCTGCTGCTCCCCAACGGCCAGCAGCTCGCCGTCGCTGGCGGTGGCGATCCACTCCCGCGTCTTCGAATCCAGGCTCTTGCCGTGCTCGCCCGCCGCGAACTCCCGCATCTGGTCCGGGAACGCCGCGCGCTCCCGCTCGATCCCGGCCTGCATCTGCTCCCGGAACGCCTGGTAGTGCGCGGCGACCTCTCCGTCGCCGAACAGACCGCCCTCGACCCCGGACGCGGCCCCGGTGTTGGTGCCCCGGCCGTTGCGCGCCCGGTCACCGCCCCGGGCGGCGTCGGCCTGGCGCTGCGGGCTGCCGTACCGCTGCTCCGGCGGCGTGCGGCGGGCCAGCTTGGTCACCGCCTCGTCGCGCTCACCGCGCAGCCGGTCCCGCTCGGCCCGCACCTCGGCCAGCTCCTGGGCGGCTTCGTGCCCGGAGCGGTCGGCCGCCGCCGCGGCGAGCTGGTCCCGGTCGGCGGTGACCGCGGTGAGCTGGCGGGTCAGCCGGGCGTTCTGCTCGGCCAGGTCGGCGTTGTGCTCGATCGAGAGCCGGTGCCGGGTCCGCAGCTCCTGCAACTCGTCCCCCGCGCCGGTGCTGGCGCCGGTGGTGCGCTGCTGCTGGCCGCGGTCCGGGGTACGGACCCAACCGGCGGTGCGGGCCCGGACCCGGTCCACGCTGCCCTCAGCGCGGTACAGCGGCCGGTCGGCGCCGTGCTCGGCCACCGAGACCCGTAGCGACACCCCCGGCCTCCAGTTCGACTCCGCTGCCACCCGGTTCACCCACGCGACCGCCTCCTGCTCGGTCGCGTGCAAGCCCCGGGTGGTGTAGCCACCGTGCTCGCTGTAGGAGATCAGCACGCTGGTGAACCGGGAGTTCTCGGCCGCGTACTCCATCTCGTGCGAGATCCGCTCCGGGCTCACCCCGGCCTCGGCCGCCTCGCGGGCGGCGTACTCGCGCTGGTCGTCCAGGTTGCGCAGCACGTTGCCGTCCCGCGTGGCCGGGGCCTGGGTGTTCCAGTTCATCTGCGCCGCGCGCAGCTTGTGCACCCATTCGGTCTGCAGCAGCCCCAGCTGCTGCGGGCCCGGAGCCACCGGAACCGGAGCATCCGCCCCGGCCGGGGCCGCGGGCACCGCAGCTGCGGGTGCCGGGGCCTGGTGCTGGGCCTGCGGGCGCGGGCGCTGCTGGTCGAGCTGCTCGACGGTGAGCGGGGCGACCTGGCCCCGGCGGGCCGGACCGGCCGCTACCGCGCTCGTGGTGCGCGCGGCGGTGGTGGTGCCGCGCTGGAGCCGTCCCATGCCGTGCTCGGCACGGACGCGGGCGACGTGAGCGCGGTAGCGCAGCGCGTCCATGCCCATGACCCGGCGTCCGGGTGTGTAGAGGTTCCCGAGCTTGAACTGCGGGAACTCGGTGACCGCCTCGATCCCGTCGAGCGCGATCCCGCGCTGGGTCTCGCTCAGGTGCGGCTCGGTCAGGATCCACTGCTGCAGCTCGCGGCGGTGGTGCCCCAGCGCGGCCAGGTCCCGGGTGCGCTGCTCGGCACCGGTGCGCGGATCGGCCGCCCGCTCGGCGACGCCGAGAGAGTGCTGCCGGTAGCGGTCTACCGCGCCGTTGGCGAACTTGCGCTGCGCGGTGCGGGTGCGCTGCTCGTCGCGGTGCTGGGCGCGCATGAGCCGCGAGACCTGCTTGCGCGCGAGCCGCTTCTCCAGCCAGGTCGTGGCCACCGCGTGCCGGTGCGCGGCGGCGGCCAGCGCCTGGCCGAACCTCTTGGCCTCGTCCATGATCTCGTCCTCGGTCGCTCGATCGGACATGGATTACGTCTCCTTCTCGGTGGTGGTGGGCAGCGGCAGCGAGGGGATGTCCCAGTACCCCGCCGATCCGGGGACCAGGTCGATCCCGGCGGCGGTGGCGGCCCAGCGCAGGGTGCGGGGATCGGTGGCCCAGCTCCGGAACGCGTTGTGGCACTGGGCCACCAGGCTGCCGAGCACGGGCGCGGCAGCCGCGATCAACAGATCGGCGCCCTGCACACCGGTCCAGCGCTCGGCACCGGCCTCGCCGGACCAGGCGCGGGCCAGGACGCTCACGTCCAAGCGGGCCATGAACTCGGTGGAGTTCGACGGCGGCCCGGCCGGGGCCTCCAGCACCAGGTACAGGGCCAGGCGGGACAGCTGCTCGATGTGCGGGCTGCTGGCCGCGCCGGTGCCGATGGTGGTCAGCAGCGCCTTGTGGAACCGGTCGGCGGGCAGCGACCACAGCGCGTCGGGCAGCCGCGGTGGTGCCGCGAGCCGCTGGACGGTTTCGGTGGTGGACATGGTCGGTTCTCCTTCTTCTCGGGGTTGGTGCGGCGGTTACGCCGTCTTCTGCGGGTGGTCGAACAGGGCGGGCCCGGCCGCGTCGGTGTGGCGGGCGCGGTAGCCGCGGACCGGTCGCGCCCCGGTGGCGCGGGTGAGCCCGGCCAGGACCTGGGTGCGCCAGGTCAGCGCCCAGTCCAGGCAGTTGGCGCAGTTGATGTGGCCGGTGCAGCCGGGCAGGCGCAGGCGCTCGCGGCGGGCGGTGTCGGACCAGGCCATGGAGTCCGCGCTCGACAGCAGCACGCCGTACTGGCCGAGCCCGATCGTCTTGACCCCGAAGCCGTGCAACCGGACTCCGGGGATCTCGACGGTCAGCGCGGTCATGATCTGCCCGGCCTCGACGGTGCCTTGGCGCCTGCACACCGACCCGACGCCGACGATGTCGGCCGCGGCCAGGTCCACCCCGGCATCGGCGTACATCTGGGCGCAGCGCACGTAGTCGGCGAGCTCGAAGCCCTGCAGCACCGGCGCCCACGGCAAGCTGCTGTCGAGGGCGTTGAGCTCCAGGTAGCTGGTCACGGTCCGGTGCTGGTGCTCGGTGACGGTGAGCCCGGTCTTGGCGGTGATGAACGGCTCGCACATCCAGTCCTGGATCGCGGCCCAGTCCAGGCCGCCGACCTCGTCGCGGTAGCGGCGCACCCGCGCGGCGTACTCGGCCGGGGTCGGACCGGCCGCCCAGGTGCCGTGCACGCTAAGCATCGAGAACCCGCCGCTGTCGAGCGCCCACCGCCCGCTCGCCCGCGGCAGCGTCCGGTAGCGCACGAGGCGCACGTCGGAGATGAACAGCGGCACCGCGGTGCGCCGCAGCCAGCCGGGCTGGTGAGTGCCGAGGTAGAACCGCATTTCAGGCGCCGCCCTTCTCCGGGTCGGTACTGCGGCGCTGGGAGCGCCGGTGGGCCAGGTGCTCGATGTGGCGGCGGATCCAGGCGGCGGCGTCGGCGGTGGAGTAGGCGAGCATCCGCACCGCCTCGCTCGGGCCGGGCCGTCCGGCGCAGTGCCACCAGGCGAAGGCGGCCAGGGCCAGGACGTAGAGGGCGAGTGGGCCGGGCAGCGGCAGCACCGCCACCGCCACCCCGGCGGCGCCGGTCGCGGCGACGGCCGGGCCCCAGATGCCCGCGGTGTCGCGGGCCTTGGACACGCGGGCCAGGTGCGGGCCGACCGTCTGGCCGAGCGCGCCGCCGTCCTGGGCCACGGGCACCAGCTGGGCGGCCAGCGCGGCGGCCGGGGTTCCGGCCATGTCGGCGCTCAGGGCATCGAGCACGTCGTCCTGGTGGGCCTGCTCGGCGGCGTTGCGCCCGCCCAGCTCCTCGCCAAAGTCCTCCGGATCGTGCGCCGGATTCGGGTTGGACATGATGGATAAACCTCTCTCTATGGGCTGCGGATTCAGGCCTGGCGGCGGCGGCCGGACAGGTCGATCACCGTCGCGCCCGAGGCCTCGGGCTCACCGGCGGCGGTGCTGGCGGTGGTGGGGTCGTGGAAGTCGCCGAGCCCGGGCAGCGGGCGAATCCGCTTGAGCTCGTCGTCGTTGAGCGGGGAGACCCGGCCGAAGCGGGCGCGGCCGCCGGCCACCATGACCACGTCGCCCTTGCCCATGGCGCGCAGCCTGTTCGGGGGCAGCAGGAACTGGTCACCGGACTGGACGTTGCCCTCGTCACCGTCGCGGTTCCCCGCGATCAACTTGCGGCTGAACTCGAACTTCGGCCGGGTGCCGTAGATCTGAGCGATGGTCTCCGGGCTGGTTGTGCGCCCGATCAGGCTCCCGCCCGACGCCGCGGCGACCAGGGCGGCGCGGTTGTCGTCGTCGTGCCCGAGTCCCTGCCAGGACTGCGCGATCCACCAGGTACCGATCCCGGCCTTGCGGAGGCGCTCGACCCACTTCACCGCGCGGGTCTTGCCATCCGACACCGCGGAGAACTCGTCCACGACCATCAGCGAGGTGCGGCCGTGCTGCTTGTCGGCGAGCTGCTCGAACATCGTCCCCAGGGCGCCGAACTGGGCGCGGGCCCGATCCGGGGTCTTCACGCCCTCCAGCACGATGTAGAGCACGTCGAAGTCGGTCAGCGCCTTCGTGCCGTCGAAGGCCTCACCCAGCGAGCGGTAGAGGTTGGCGAACTCCGCGCGGGCGGAGTTGAGCACCGGCTGATCGCCCGCCATCGTGGACTTGATCTCCAGGTCGATGCCCATGACCCCGGTCCACTTCTTCTCCCCGGCCTGCCCGCCCCAGAGCTTGGACAGCTTCGCGATGTCGAATCGGGACAGGAACTCCAGCCACGACCGGGGCGGGTTCTCCCCGATCGGGGTCGCGACCCCGTTGATCCGCTCGACCCGCTCCGGGACGTCGACCACGAGGTGGATCAGCGTCTCGCGGATCTCGTGGAAGTACTTCTCGGTGTCAGTCGTCGGCGTGCTGCCGCCGGAGACCATGGCCGAGAGGATCGAGCGCAGGTCGTCGCGGCTGGTACCGTCCCAGAGCGCGAGGTCGGTGGTGTCCGGGAAGATCCCGATCCGATCCGGCCGCACGCCAAGCGCGGTGAACCACTTGGTCACCCGGGCGGCGACCTTGCGGCTCTCGGGGCCGCCATTGCAGTCCACGATGATGGCCAGCGGACGCCCCGGGCGGCCGTTGAGCCGCCACCACTGCCGGTGCCGCATCCAGGTGGCGACGTACCAGGCCACCAGCACCCGCAGCATCAGCGTGGTCTTGCCCGAGCCCGAGCTCGCGATCGTGGACATGTGCTCGGCCAGGTTGATCAGCGGCAGGATCAGCCTGGTCTCGGTGCGCTTGCCCAGCTGGCGCAGCACCGACGCCGGCGGGGCCTGGTCGTGCTCGACCGCCAGGCGCCCGATTACCGGCTCCGGGTTCCGGCCTCCGGTCGTGAACGGCAGACGGCGGCGGGAGAGCCGGGCGGCGGCGCGCTGCTCGCGCTGGGCCTGGGCGTGCAGGGCCCGCTCGGTGCGCGCCGGAGACCCGAGCCCGACCGTGGCCAGCTGCACCCGCTGGCGGGTGAACACCAGCGTCGCGGTCAGCCACGCGGCCGGAACCAGCAGCACCGACATCCCGAACACCCCAGCCACGTAGGACCCGGCCAGGAAATCGGCAGCCGCCGCGGTGAACTCGTGCACCGGCGCGAAGGCATCCCACGCGAACAACGCCGCCGCGCCCGGCATCGCCACGATGCTGGCGAACAGCCAGTTCCGCAGCCGCGCGGGGCGCCAGGCGAGCATGGTGGCCGGGACCAGGATGGCTAGCACCATCACCAGCACCGACACCACGACCGCGGCCGCGAGCAGCGCGCCGTCACCTACCCCGGCCCACGTCCAGGCCGAGAAGTCCGGCAGCCAGCCGAGCGGGTCCTGGCGGAGCCCGACCGGGGGCATCGTCGGATCGACGCGCACGGTCGGGTCCGGGATCTCGCCCGGGGCACCGGCCTGGACCGGCATGGTGGCGTCCAGCGGCACGGGCTGGGTCTGGATCTCGGGCCCGGCGGGCAGCACCGGCACCGGCGCGTAGGGGTTGCAGTCGTTGGAGGTGAGAATCGGAGAGCAGGTCATGATCAGACCGCCTTTCCTTCGTTCGGGTCTGTGACCTGGGGGATTTCGTGATCAGAGGCCCCGCCCTCGATCACCCGGAGCCCGGGTCGCGGGGCCGACGAGGACAGCACCTCGTCGAAGTCGCGCAGCACCACCCGCGGGCCCTCGGACAGATCGAGGGATGCGGCGGCCTCGCGGGTGACGCTCTTCACCGCGTCACCGCGGCAGTAGTAGGCGAGCCCGGCGCACCCGCCGTGACTGGCGGCCTGGACCGACGCGGCCAGCGCCGACCGCGACGCGGCGAGGTTCTTGCGGGTCAGCTCGACCTCGACCGCCCACCACTCACCGGAGCTGGTGAGGTAGCGGCCGTCGTGGATGTGGGGCCGGTCCACCCCTGCCTTCGTCGGGGCCTGCTCGGCGCGCATCGACCGCTCCGAGATCCACCGGTCCAGGTCCAGCCCGACCAGCGCCAGGCGCAGCTCCAGCACCGCGCGGGTGTGGCCGGCCATCTTCGGCGTCGGCAACCACGCCCGCGCCGCCCGTCCGGTCAGCGCCTCCACCGCGGCTCGGGTCGGGAACACCCACGACGGGCCCGGCACCGGGGTCACCCGCTGGCGCGACAGCATCCCCAGCTCGGTGTACTTGCGGATCAGCCGCGAAGC
>NZ_JBHVAK010000108.1:0-12277 GCF_042667085.1 Nocardia sp. NPDC057353 | reverse complement strand
TAGTCGGCCAGCGCGCTGGTCCAGCTGTCCTCGGCCTCCGGCGCCGCGGTGGCGGTGGTGTTCCAGGCCGGGCCCGGATCCCAATCCGCCTCGTTCTCCAGCTCGGCGCGCGAGATCCCGCGCCGCTCCGCCGCCCGCAGCTGCCGCTCCCGCGTCGCCGCCGCCAGCGCCTCGCGCTGCGCCGCCGACACCGGCCGCTTCGGCACCGCCTGGCGGGCGTCGTAGAGGAAGGCCTGCTGCTCGCGGCCGCGCCAGCGATGCGGCACCGTCGCCACCACGTCCTGACCGGCCGGGCTCAACCCCTCGGCCTGCAGCTGGCGGCGCGTACGCAGATGCGCCGGCGCCGTGCCCCACGAGTAGGACTCCGGCTCGCCGCTCACCGCTCCCACCCCGCCGGGGTCGGGATCGGCTGCTGCACCGGCACCCGCCGCACGTGCTGGCAGTCCGTGCGCGCGACCTCGTCGGCGCGGCAGATGTTCGGCGACGGCACGTAGTCCTGCTGGTCGATCCACGCCGCCGAGCACCCGACCATCCCGGCCAGCAGCCCCAGCACCAGCAGCGCGGCCTGCACCTGCGGCGGCAGCGCCCGGAAGGCACCGCTCATCGCGCGGGCCGCGGCGGCGTCGGTCTTCACGACCGGGCCGATCATCGGCCGACCCCGCGCCGTGTCCAGCTGCTGCGCACCATTCGCCAGGTCAGCCACACGAATGCGGCCAGGGCGAGATTTCCGAGTACCAGGCCGGGCGCGGCGACCAGGGCCAGAACGAACGCCAGCGCGGCGATCATCAGCACCCCTGATCTCATGACATCACCTTCTCCCCGTAAGACATCAGTTGGTCTATCTGATGCCTTCCAAGGTAAATCTGATGCCGTCTGATGTCTAGGCTTCGGTGGGTTTTCGGTCACAAATCGGCGGCCGGACGGAATGACCTGGACTGCTCAACGATTCCTGTGGGTACCAACTGATAGGTTCAGGGCGACCAAAAGGAGGATGAGTGGAGGGCATCGGAGAGGCGCGGCACCGCCAGATCGCGCGCGAGCTGCGCAACGAGATCGAGGCCGGACGGCTACGTCCAGGGCAGAAGTTGCCAAGTACGCGAGCGCTCGCCGAGCAGTTCGGGGTGAGCGTGGCGCCGATCAATGACGCGATGGCCCTGCTGGAGCAGGAGGGCCTGGTCGTGAGCCGTCCCCGCTCCGGACGGATGGTCAGCGATACTGCGGCGCCCGGAGTTCCGAAGCCTCGCCGGGGGCGCCCGCAGGTGATCTATGTCGGCGGATATGCCGGAAGCGGCAAGACCGAGTTCGGACGGGTACTGGCCCGAATGAGCGGCTGGCCGATCCTCGACAAGGACACCCTGACGCGCACGGTGGTGGACACCGCTCTGGTCCAGCTGGGCAGCACTGCCTCCGACCGCGAATCGCCCACCTACCTGAATTTGGTCCGGCCCGCCGAGTACGAGTGCCTGGCAGCCGCGGTGCGCGAGAACATCGGGTGCGGGGTCTCCGCCGTCTCCACCGCGCCGTACATCAAGGAGTTCCACTCCGAGGCATGGTTCCGGCGAACCTGCGTCGAGCTCGACACCGCCGGCGCGGACATGACCGTGGTGTGGATCCGATGCCAGCCCGCGTCGATGCACTCCTACATCACCCGCCGCGGCGCGGCCCGCGACAGCTGGAAGCTGGAGAACTGGGACGAGTACGTGGCCGGAATCGACACGACCTTCGAGCCGCCATGGCCGCACACCATCATCACGAACGACCCCGATTCCCCACCGCTGCGCGAGCAGGCCGAGCAGCTGCTCCGATCGCTGGCGGACTGATGGGCACCGGGGTCGTGATCTACGGCCCGCCCGCGGCGGGCAAGGACACCGTGACAGCCGAACTCGGGGCCGAGTTCGAGCACTACCGGCGCATGAAGCGCGGACCCGGCCGAACGGCTGGGTACCGAATGGCCGAGCGAGACGACCTCGAGCAGCTGGCCGCCGCGGGCGACATCATCTACTCGAACGAGCGGTACGGGTCGACCTACGTCATCGACCGGCCCGAGCTGTCCCGCATCCTTGCTGCAGGCCGGATCCCGGTAGTTCACGTCGGGCAGCCGGAAGCGATCGACGCCGTACTCGCAGCGGCGCCGGCCACGCGCTGGGTTGTCGTCGAACTGTGGTGCCCGGCCGACGTAGCCGAGGCTCGGATCGAGGCGCGCGGCACCGGCGATCTCGCCGAGCGGCTCGCCGTCTGGAACGCGACCCCGCGGCTCACGCTCGCCGACCTCCACATCGACACATCACTGGCCTCCCCCGGACACTCCGCCTGGCAGATCACTGAGGCCACCAGAGTCGCCCAGGCCACGATCGTCGTCCCGACCATGCATCTCGTGGACCCCGATGGACGGCTCGACCTCGCAGCCACCCACCGCTACGCGAGCGCGGCTGCCGACGGCTGGACCGATCTCTTCCTCGTCAACGGCAGCACCGCGGCGGCCGGTGGCGCACTGACCGCCGACGAACGCACCGCCGTGCTCGACGTCTGGCTCGATGCCGTTGATCCCGGCCGACTCCTGGCCTGTACATGGAACGGCGACGACCTCGCGACCGCCGCCGCCCGCGGCGTGACTCCGATGGCCGTGCTCCGAGCCGACAGCCGCCTCGCCGCCGAGGAAGTCCTCCAGGCGCTGCCCGCCGGAGCCATGATCTACAGCCATCCGAAGATGTTCGGATACCCCCTGAACCCTGAACTCGCGGCATGGGCGAAGAGAGCCGGGTGCCTCCCGGCCGGGGGGAAGCTCGCCAAGATCCAGCTGTCGGAGATCGAGCAGATCCACGACATCGCGCCCGAGTTCTCCCTGTGGGACGGCTCTTCCCGACGGATCGCCCCCTCTGTCCGAGCAGGGGCCTCCGGGGTCGTTGCCACCCCGCTAGCCGCGCTGCTCACCGATCTCCCTCCCCGCTCCCTGGCTGTGGTCCAGTTCGAGATCGACGGTGTGCAGGAGACGCTCGATCGCCTTCCCGGCCGTGCCGAGAAACGGGCTTGGCTGCTGGATCAGATCGAAAGCCGGATCTCATGACTTATGCACTAGTGCGCATATGCGTATTACCGCATAAGTGCGCTTATTAGGCTGGTTCCGGATTCCTACTTCATCAGCTCAAGACCGGGTGGTACGGAACACGGGTAGCACAAATACCGGATTAGGCTGGTACGGCGTGCCTACCCCATCAACCGGTTTTGATGGGGCAGGCTTCCAGTCATGCTGATCGAGGTGGACGACGCGGACTGGGCTGACATCGACGCCCCGCCACTGCCGTTCGAGGAGCACTGGCTGCCGCAGCGTCCGCTCGCTGGCAAGCGGAAGCACGGCGGGTACTACCGCACCACCCGGGAGCGCGCGCTCACGATGCCCTACATCGAGTCGAATCCGACCGCGCTGCGGTCGCTGGTCATCACCGACCACGACGGCGGCCGCGCCGATGAGATCGTGCAGCTGTGCGGGCTCCCAGCGCCCAGCTGGATCGCGCTGAATCCGCTCACGCGAAATGGGCACATCGGGTACGTGCTCGACAAGCCGGTCTGCCTCACCGACGCCGCCGCGCGGCGCCCGGTGAACCTGCTCGCGGCGATCGAGGCCGGGCTCAACGACGTCCTGGGCGGTGATGCCGCCTACGGCCGGCGGATCACCAAGAACCCCCGGCACAGCGACCACATGACGCTGCTCGGGCCGGACTGGGCCGTCTACCAGATGCGGGATCTCGCCGAGCCGCTGCGCCAGCTCAAGGCGCTGCCGAAGTGGAAGGGCGTGCAGGACCGGCGCCGCAAGCTCGCGCGCACCGACATCGGCCGCAACGTCGAGCTGTTCGACGTCACCCGCAGCTGGGCCTACCGCCACCGCGGCGACTTCGCCGAGCTCGACCCCTGGCGCACCGCCTGCGACGACTACGCGTGGGACCGCAACGTCGAGCTGATCACGCCCAACTTCCTGCGGGGACCACTGGAGGCCGGTGAGGTCCGCCAGATCGCCCGATCGGTCTCGGGCTGGACGTGGAAGCACATCAAACGCACCTTCAGCGAAGAACAGACTCGCAGGGGTCGCCGCACTGCGGAGAAGGCCGGCAACGAGGAAATGAGCCGCCGCGGGCGGCTCGGTGGGCAGACGATGACCGACAAGCGCCGCGCGGCCATCGCCGAGACCAACGGGCGGCGTGCAATCGACCGCGCAGCACTCCTGGCTGCCGCACTGGAGGGATGATCGAGGCATGGGCGCAGAACACCCCATCCGGCGTACCAAGACCGCGCGCGAGATGGCCGAGCAGATGGGCATCAGCGTGCGCTCGGTCCGCAACATTGTCGCCGAGCCCCGCAGCGACTACGAGGGCCGCGCGGTCGAGAAGCGGCGCCGCGCGCAGCAGATGCGGCTGGCCGGCGCGAGCTACAAGCAGATCGCCGAGGTACTCGGCGTCAGCATCGGCTCCGTCTCCACGCTGCTGCGGATCCCCGTACCCGGCCCGGACGGCTCGGATTCGCCCGAAAATTCGTCGCACATGCGTTCGATTTCTGACCCCCGATAACCGGAGCTTATCGGGGGTCAGAAGGACGCCACTGCCGCCGCCAGCGCCACCACTGCGCACCGTGCCACAGCGTCTGGTACGCCCCCCATAGCGCGCCGCCAACGCAAACCATGGTGACGACCAGGATGAAACTCGACTCGCTTTCGGGAGTATCGCGCCACCACGACAGAGTTGTTGCCCATCGCGCGAGCGGCATGAGAAGCGAGACCACCACTATCAACAGCACGCCTTTGAATGCCGCGAAAAGATGAGCTAACGAAACCTCACGGTTGGCCCGCCGAGCTTCATCGGTGAGGTGCACGTGGATCGCTGGTCCTTCTAGCGAGCGGATCCGGGCCAGGGCGTAGTCGATCGAGCGGTCCAGCGATTCGCGCCCTTCGATGCCTTCCGGCCATTCGGCGCGGGCCTTAGAGAGCTGCTCCAGGCGGTCGTACGGCGACTTTCTGCTGTTGCGCGAGAGGAACCAACCGGCGACGAATGCCGCCAGCAGGGTTCCGAGCCCGGCGGCGAAGGGCCCGAGATCTTTCCATCCCACGGTCGCCAACTCGGCGGGTTGCTGCGCCAGCCATGCGCTCACGACGGTCAGGATGAAGCCTGCGCTGTCGCCTGGCGTTCCCCGCTTCCGGGCTCCGGGCGACGAAGCGATTCGCTGTCGAAGAACAGCCCGTCGAGGACGTCGTCGTAGTTCTCCAACGCCTTGATCTCGATCGGAGTCTCGTCCGTGGCACCGAGATCACGAGCGGTCTTGATGAACTGTTCGAGTTCCCCCAGGGGAATCGCACCGGTAAGCATCAGGGGCAGGTTGATCTGCATCCGTACACCCTAGGCGCGAGCCGCGCCACGATCGGCGGCCGCGTCCGACCTCGGCGCTGCCGCTGCGGATCTGCGACTGGCCCGTGAAAGAATCGCGGCCACACCAATAGGCGCGAGGAACGCCGAGCGGCTACCGCCCGGCCCGGGGTAGGGACAGACGATGAATCGCCACGACGAACTCATGGCTCTCCGTTCGGATCTGGTAGCCGGGCTGGAATTGGTCGACCAGCTCACCGCACGGCTGCGCGCCGGACTGGAACTGGTCGGCGACATCCTGCAGCGACCCGAGCTGCTGCAGGGCGAGGAAGACCGCGCCACCAAGTGCGGAGACCCGAACTGCCGGGGCTTCCGCGGCCTCGACGCCCGCACCGGCCAGCCGGTCCCGTGCTACGAGTGCCGGCCACACCTGGCCAAGCCCGCCGTGGTCAAGGACTCCGACCCGAAGGGCTGGAACAGCGCGGGCCGCCAGCATCCCGTGCGCTGATCCGGACGGCGTAATCGCAAGGGCTGGGCGTAGAACGGGAAGGGCGCCCATGGCGGCGAGCGAGGACGGGTGCTTCCAGCCCGCGGCGGCGAGCTGCGGCACGGCCGCCGAGCAGCTGGGGCGATCCCGTGAGACCTGGACCGAGATGGATCGGCTCGTGCGTGAGTTCATCCCCTTGGCCACCGAGCGGGGCCTACCCCTGCGCGGGCTGGCGCGCCGACGCTGGCGGCTGCCGATGCGCGGCTGGCGCACCGATCCGGAGATGGCGCTGAACATCGCCCCGGATGGGGACTGGGAGTACTTCTACGTCTACGACGGCCGCCGCCACCGACTCGCCTCCTCGGCCGCCGGCCCCGACCGGTGTGATCCGACCCCGCACTACCTCGCCGAGTTCCGCGTATTGCTCGCCCGCGAGCTGCGCTAGCCAGAACTCATCGAGCTCAGGATGAGCCCGGATCCACGCCGCCGTTCTTCCCTCCAACTTCTCGATTTCCCGCCCGTCTCGTTGCTGTCCTGCCCCGTCCCCGGTTGGAAGACCACCCCCTGTCTGTTCTCCCCTCCGCAGAGAGGGGGTGGTCTTCGAATCGCCGAGCTCGCGAACGAAGGGGACGGGGCAGGACAGCATTCCCACAGGTCACGGTGCGGTTTGGGGGTGGATTACCCCCTGGCCCAGCTACCGGATTACCCCCTGGACCAGCCCCTGGATTACCCCCTGGACCCCTTCCCTGCGCTAATCCAGGGGGTAATCCGGGGGGTAATCCACCCCCGAATCACCTGTCAGGAATCCCTGACGTGCGATAGAATGTCAGGAAATCCTGACACCGATCGAAGGGGGAATTCCATGAGCGCGCAGAGCGAGGACGGGCGCCACGAGGGCTACGTCATGTACGTGTTCGCCGATGAGATGTCCGGCTCGGGCTGGGAGGGCGGCCCGATCGCCGACACCCGGCCGGACGGCACCAGGCTCGACCGTGGCGCGCGCCAGCCCCGCACCGTGGATGAGATCGTCGGCTGGTTCGCGGTCTGCACCGACGACCACGGCCGCGAATGCTGGCGCGGGCCGATATGGGACCGGGTCACCGACCCCGCCGACCACCTCCCTGAAGCCCGCCGGGTCTACAGCGGTCCCGAGCACTACCACTCGATGCCCGACGACTGCGAAGACCTCGCCATGGACGACTGGTCACGCCACTACGCCCCCTTCCATGCGGTGCTCCCGGTCCAGCAGGCCGCCGCCGAGGTTGCCGACGCGCAGCGCGCCCTCACCGAGGCCGTGCGCGAAGCCCGCGCCCAAGGCGCCTCCTGGGAGACCATCGGCCGCGCCGCCGGGATGAGCCGTCAGTCCGCGCACGAACGCTGGTCGAAGCTCAAGGTCGTCCGGTAAGCGCACAGCGCGGGCTCACTCCGACCCCGCGCTCCACCCCCGCCGAGCCGCGGCTCCGCGCCGCCGCGCGCTCCACACACCTACGGCACACCCACGCCATGCCTACGCACGCGCAACCGCGACACCGGCACACACCTCTTGCACTCTGTCGTGAATCCACAGAAACGGCCACCGTGTTCGACGCCGAAGCCGCGCGCCGCGCAGTTGCCGAAGTACCGGCACCAACCCGCTCGGCGGGCGGTTTGGCGGTGTCCGAGACGGGCAGATCCCGAACTGACCCCGCACGCCCCATCCGGCGCCACCGCGGCGCCCGCGCACCGCACCGCCGATCGGGGCACGCTCAGCCGTGCTCGCCCGCGCGGCCGCTGCGCGGGCCCAGCGCCAGCACCGCGGTGAAGACGCCGAGCCCGGCGTCCCAGCCCTCGAGGAGCCCGGCAGGCACCCCGAGCGCCACCGCGAGCGCGAGCACCGCCAGGAACGGCAGCCAGGCGCGCGCGTGCGGCAGCTCCGGGGACGGATTCGACGGGGCGGCGGAGTTCGGTACATCGGTCATGCCCCGGGACGGTAGAGCGCTGCGGCGCCCCACCTCCCCGGCCGACCAGGGCACCACCGAACCCTGGGGACAACTCGCGCCCTGGGGACAACTCCCGCCCGCCTCCCGCTCTCCGCAGCCGTCGACCACCCCGCTCCGCGATTCGCCCGGACGCCACTCCCCTGTCGTGACCACCCCTCGACCCCCCCCCCCAGTGACCTGGACCACACTGACCGGCCACACCTAGTGCATCTGGGGGTAACGGTGTGGCATCGCTCGGTGACGCTGGCAGTAGTAGCGCGGACAGCGTCACTTCCGACCACCCTCACCCAGCAGCGGAACCAGCGTTCCCGCGCGCCGGCGAGCGGTGGAAAGTGCGCGGTTTCGGCGTCCACGCGATGGGGATCTCCGAGGTGCAGTGCGTTCGATGCTTGGAGCTGGTGACCCCCGTTGTCGCGGCCGGCCACCCGGAGCGCCCCGCCCGGGCCGGTCGCAACCCGATCGAGAGGTTGTGAGCCCGATGAGCACTCCCATGGACCACGACGCCGCCGACCGCATCGGCGCCGCCGCCGAGCGCGACCCCGACTCGGCCACCGCGCAGTCCGGATTCGACGACCGCGCCGCCGCGGCCGCGGACCGCAACGACCCCAGCTGGTACGACGGCTACGACTACGAGTAGCTCGCCACCGATCCAGGCCCGGACATCCCCGCCGCACCCCGGGCGAAGGCAGCTGCAGCACGCGGCGCGGTGCCTACGCCGACCGGATCCCGGACAGTCCGGCTGGTCAGTTTGTGTCGACACGCACCCCCTCCAGGACAACTCCGGCGGCGGTGATGCCCTCCTGCGTAACAGGGTTTCGTTTCGCGGGAAGTTCGCGCGATGTTCGCGCGAACCCACTGCGTAACAAGCGCCACTTTGTCACCGTGCAGAATGGCTATCAATCATCTGATTGCCGAGGGTAACGAAAACGTCATTCCGGATGTTTGCGCAGCTCAAGGCGGGTATAAGGGGGAATTTTCCTGTAACCTACATCTCACCCGGTTCCAGCTTTGCCGGTGACCGGAGTCACAAAATGACAGGGCCTCCGGTGGTCCGGGGATGGGTTACGCGCTACCTTGATTACGCACAACGTCCGGAAACGGGCGAAGCCCGCCGCAGGCTGCAGACCTGACGACGGGCTCCGTGCCGGTGAAGTACGTGCGGTTAGGCGAGCAACTCCATCACCGCGCGTACGGCTGCTGACGCCAGCTGGGCGGCAAGCACCGCCCGGCTGGCGTCCACGTCCGAGTTCGAGAACTCGTAGACCGCCATGCCGAACGAGCCCACGCGGCTCACGTCCACCAGCAAGTCCCACAGGCGGATCCACCAGGGTGGAGTCACCTTCGGGACACCCGGCTCTTCGCGATCTTCCATAACCACCTCCATGCGGTGCGCGACTGCCCGCCTGACGGCCCGGCCGCAAGCGGCCGGAGGTCGGAGGACTTCCCGATCCCGCGGGAACCGGGAGGAGGTCGTCGTGCACCCGGAGCCGGAAGGTAAAACGCATCCGATTCGGGCTGGCTCGGAGTCTAGTTCACAGGCGGAACACAAGTCCCCCGTGCGGGTGCCCATACACCCCCGAAAAGGCCATCAGCATCACCGCGGCGACCACATGCGCGAAGCCCTCGCCCGCGAGATCCCCAGCGAACACGCGGAATTCGCGGGTGTGCGAGAAGACCCTGCAGCCAACGTCGCGTCCGAACAAAGAAGCGATTATGTCCTTGTCGTAGATGTAGTCCACCCGGTTGTCGTAGTGCTCCAACCGGCCGAGCAACTTGCCTTCCCCCACACCGCCCGCGCCCGTCGAGCCCAGCCTCCTCCAGCACCGGACAGCCGTGCCGGGTAAACGTCGGGTCTACCCTCGCCTGCATGGATCTCGAGGAATACCCGCCGGGCACCCCGGTGGAGTGGTTCGAGGACCGCCACGGCCGCCCGCTGACCGCCGACGACCCGGACGCGGTCCGCCACACCGGCGTCATCGAGGACGCCTACCGCGCCAGCGCGGACGGCCCCGTCGAGATCTACTTCGTCGGCTACACCCACCCGATCACCGGCAGCTTCACCACCACCGTGAAACCCGACCGGCTCCGCCCGGCCACCCTCCCGGACGGCGAGCAGCCGGTCGGGCAGTAGCCGCGGCGTCGGTCGTTCGACCGACAACCCGCCCGCGGTGCCGCGCCGTATCCTCGCCGGGTGCAGACCCCGGGGGACGACAGCAGCGGCGTGTTCATGGTCGGCCCCGGCGGCACCGCCCCGCCGGAGATCACCGACAGCACCCTGTTCGCGGCCTTCCTCGGCGAGCCGGTCCTGATCCTCGCCGTCCGCTTCCAAGCCAGCCTCCTCGGCCGCGACGGCGAGCTGCACGCCGACGACGCCTTCGCCCGCGCCCTGCGCCACCACGGCGCCCACCCGCTCACCACCCTCGACCTCGCCGACCCCTTCCCCGGCGAGGTCGACCTGGAGTGGGGCACCACCTTCCTGCCCGAGCAGGGCCTGGTCCGCATCGTCGGCCCCGACCCCCTCGGCCCGATCTACAACGGCACCCTCGACCTCGACGCCGACGACTGGCACCGCGAACTCGACGCCAGGCCACCCGAGCGCGGGCTCGTCGTCATCACCGGCACCGCCGCCGGAGACCCGGACGCCGCGCTGGAGATGATCGCCAGCGGCCGCGCCAGCTGGATCCGCACCAACGCCGCCGTCGTCACGTAGCGGCCGGCCGGCCGCCCCGGGCGCCCCGCCACGCAGCCGGGTCCGGCATCAAGGCGCGGGCAGAAGTAGAGCGCTGCCCTTGTAAGCGCAAGGCAGACGATTCACCGCTGCCGGTGCCACGGCCAGGAGCACGCCCTCCGCGGCCGGCCACCGGGAGCTCGCCGGGTCGTTGCGGTCCGGGCCTCGAACTCTCAACGCTCGGAAGGATGGGGCATTGCCTCGCGCCCGCTGTCGCGCGGCCGCGCGGCCGCGCGTGCGCGCGTATACACGGACGCACGGCCTTGCGTCCACGCTGACGCGCGACCACGAGGGCGCGGGTATGCGTGTCCGCTCGCCCACGAGCCCGGCGTGTGCGATCGTGCTGGGCATGAGCCGAGTTGTCGCGCTGGCGAACCAGAAGGGCGGGGTCGGCAAGACCACCACCACGCTGTGCCTGGCCCGGGCCGCGCTGGTCTACCACGGTGCGCGGGTGCTGGTCCTGGACATGGACTCCCAGGGCAACACCACCAGCACCCTGATCCGGGAGCCGATCGAGGGCGACAGCATCGGCCTGGCCGACGCGGTGATCCCGGAAACCGACGTGGCGCTGCGCGAGGTGATCGTGCCGAGCATCTGGGACGGGATCGACCTCGCACCGGGCGGGCAGACTCTCGCCGTGGCCGAGGCGAAGATCGGCGCCGCGCCCTTCGGGCGCGAGCACCGCCTCCGCGAAGCACTCGCCGAGGTGCGCGGCGACTACGACCTGGTGCTGATCGACAACGCACCCGCGCTCGGGCTGCTGCTGATCAACTCCCTGACCGCCGCCGACGCTGCGGTGCTGGTGACCGAAGCCGACCGGTGGAGCGCGGACGGGCTGGCGCTGCTCGGGCGCACCCTGGCCGGGGTCCGGAACTACCACAACCCCAACCTTGAGATCGCGGGCACGATCGTCAACAAGTGGCGCGGCACCGCCAACGAAGCCCGCACCGCCGAAGACCTGGCCGAGGGAATGGCCCGGCACTTCCCGGACGTGCCCGTGTGGCTGGACTACAAGATCCCGCTGTGGGTCGGCATCAAAGACGCCCTCGACGCCGGTCTCGGACTCGATGAGGGCCCGACCCGGCTGCGCGTGCTCGGCGACGACGTGCTCAAGCCCATCTCCGCGCACCTGCTCGGCAAGACCGCGGCATGACCGGCCAGCCGCGGCGCCGCCGCTCCGCCCTCGCCGACGAACACCCCGCCTGGTCCGCCCCGGCCCGGGTCGCACCCACCGCGCCACCGCCGCCGCCGGAACCGGCCCCCGCACCCGCCGCCGCGGCGCCGGCCGAACCACCTCCCGCGCGAACCGCGCCGCCAGCTGCAGCAGCACCGGCAGCCGTGCGCGGCCGCAGCCGGGACCGCGCCGAAGCCCGCGGCCGCAAGCTCGCCCGCGACGCCGCCTACGCCTGGGCAGCCGCGGCGGCCCGGACCGAGGAGAGGCTGCGCGAGCTCGCCACCGAGATCGATGCCGCGATCGATCGCGGCACCCCGCCCGAGCTGCTCGCCGAATTCATCGCCGAGGCCTGCGCCCGTAGCGGGATCGACCTCGACCGGACCCCGAACTCCATCCGGACCGCGCTGGGAATGAAGTAACCACCCGATCGCCCGTCGTATAACCGCTTGATAGCTGCGGTAGACCCGCCGACCGGGAGTTGAGCGCCCCCGGCTCTCTGAGAGGTCTGCCCCTGCGGCGAGCAGCCGGGGCCCGGGGCAGGCGCCCCGATGCAGCCGCCAG
>NZ_JBHVAK010000107.1:0-12509 GCF_042667085.1 Nocardia sp. NPDC057353 | reverse complement strand
GTCGATGACCGTCCCCGCCGTTCGCGTCGTCCGCTACTTCTTGCGCTCGCGCTTCTCCCGCACCCGGACCGAGATCCGCACCGGCGAGCCGTCGAAGCCGAACTCCTCGCGCAGCCGCCGCTCCAGGAAGCGCCGGTACCCGGCCTCCAGGAAGCCGGTGGTGAAGAGCACGAAGGTGGGCGGGCGGGTGCTCGCCTGGGTGGCGAAGAGCACCCGGGGCAGCCTGCCGCCGCGCATCGGCGGCGGGGTCGCCGCGACGACCTCCTTGAGCCAGGTGTTGAGCCGGCCGGTGGAGATCCGCTTGTCCCAGGACTCCAGCGCCCCCTCCATGGCGGGCACCAGCTTCTGCACCGCGCGGCCGGTGTGCGCGGAGATGTTCACCCGCTGCGCCCACGGCACCCGGACGAGGTCGCGGTCGACCTCCTTCTCCAGGGTGAGCCGCCGGTCCTCGTCGACCAGGTCCCACTTGTTGAAGGCCAGCACCAGCGCCCGGCCGGAGTCGGCGACCAGGCTGATCACCCGCAGGTCCTGCTCGGTGAGCGGCTGCGAGGCGTCGATCAGCATGATCGCGACCTCGGAGGCCTCCAGCGCCGCCTTGGTGCGCAGCGAGGCGTAGAACTCGGTGCCCGAGGCGTGCGCGACCTTGCGCCGCAGCCCGGCGGTGTCGACGAACTTCCAGATCTTGCCGCCCAGCTCGACCAGCGAGTCCACCGGGTCGACGGTGGTGCCCGCGACGTCGTGCACCACCGAGCGCTCGTCCCCGGCCAGCTTGTTCAGCAGGCTGGACTTGCCGACGTTCGGCTTGCCGACCAGCGCGACCCGGCGCGGGCCGGTCCCGGTGGCGCCCTCGCGCGGGGTCTCCGGGAGCACCGCGAGCACGTCGTCGAGCAGGTCGCCGGTGCCGCGGCCGTGCGCGGCGCTGACCATCCGCGGCTCGCCGAGCCCGAGCGACCACAGCGACGCCGCCTCGGCCTCGGCGCGCGCGTCGTCCACCTTGTTGGCGACCAGGATCACCGGGATCTTGCTGCGCCGCAGCCGCTTGACCGCGGCCTCGTCGGTGGCGGTGGCGCCGACGACGGCGTCCACCACCAGCAGAATGGCGTCGGCGGTCGACATGGCCAGCTCGGCCTGGCGGGCCACCGACTGCTGCAGCCCCTTGGCGTCCGGCTCCCAGCCGCCGGTGTCCTGCACCCAGAAGCGCCGCCCGGCCCAGTTCGCCTCGTAGGAGACCCGGTCCCTGGTCACGCCGGGGATGTCCTCGACGACGGCCTCGCGCCTGCCGAGGATCCGGTTCACCAGCGTCGACTTGCCGACGTTGGGGCGGCCGACCACGGCGAGGGTCGGCATGGCGAGCTCCTCGCCCGCCTCCGCCTCGGGATCGAAATCGTCGATCTCCCAGTCGGACTCGTCGCTCCAGATGCCGTCTCCGGCCAGTACGTCCTCGGTCACCGGGTCCTTCCGTTTCCGGCCACGGCGTGCCCGACGACCCGGTACAGCTCGTCGATGACCTCGTCCATGTCCAGTTCGCTGGTGTCCACCTGCACCGCGTCCGCGGCCGGGCGCAGCGGGGAGACCGCCCTGGTGGAGTCGAGGGTGTCCCGGCGCTGCACGTCGGCGAGCACCCCCGCGTAGTCGTCGCCCCTGCCCTCGCGGATGTTCTGCTGGTTGCGCCGGTCGGCGCGGGCCTCGGCGGAGGCGGTCAGGTAGACCTTGGCGTCCGCGTCCGGCAGCACGACGGTGCCGATGTCGCGGCCCTCGACCACGATCCGGCCCGCGCCCGCGGTGATCTCGCGCTGCAGCTCGACCAGCAGCTCGCGCACCTCGGGCACGGCGGAGACCGCGGAGACCGCGCGGGTGACTACGCTGCCCCTGATCTCGTCGGCGACGTCCTCGCCCGCCAGCAGGATCAGCTCCTGCCCCGGGTCGGTGCCGATGGTCAGCGGCAGCTCGGCGACCGCGGCGGCGACCGCAGCCTGGTCGGCCGGGTCGACGCCGAGCCGGAGCACCCGTAGGGTGGCGACCCGGTACATGGCGCCGGTGTCCAGGTAGCGGGCGCGCAGCCGGGTGGCCAGCCTGCGCGAGACGCTGGACTTGCCGGTGCCCGAGGGGCCGTCCATCGCCACCACCAGCGGCGAATCGTCCGACAACCGCGCGGTATCGACCACCGGGATCTCCAGACCGTTCACAACTGCACCGCCTCGTAGAGTTTGCCGATTTCGTCCCGCCCGAGCACCTTCAGGGTGCCCGGACGCTGATCGCCGAGCGCCACCGGGCCGACGTGCGTGCGCAGCAGCCGGTCCACCGGGTGGCCCACCTCGGCCAGCAGCCTGCGCACGATGTGCTTGCGCCCCTCGTGCAACTCCAGCTTGACCAGGGATCGTCCCTCGTTCACCTCGAGCACCTGGAAGCGGTCGACGCTCGCCGGGCCGTCCTCCAGCTCGATGCCCGCGCGCAGCCGCTTGCCCAGTGAGCGGTCCACCTCGCCGCGCACGGTGGCCAGGTAGGTCTTGTGCACCTCGTAGGAGGGGTGCATGAGCCGGTGCGCCAGGTCGCCGTCGTTGGTGAGCAGCAGCAGCCCCTCGGTGTCGGCGTCCAGCCTGCCGACGTGGAAGAGCCGCTGGCCCGCGGCGACCCGCTCGGCCACGATGTCGCCGACGCACGGGCGGCCCAGGTCGTCGGACATGGTCGACTGCCAGCCGCGCGGCTTGTTCAGCGCCAGGTGCACGAGCTCCTCGCGGACGACGACGCGGGTGCCGTCCACCCGGACCACCGCGTTCTCCGCGTCGATCCGCAGCCCCTGCTCGGTGACGATGGCGCCGTCCACCTCGACCCTGCCCTGCGCGATCAACTCCTCGGCGGCGCGCCGCGAGGCGACGCCCGCCTTGGCGAGCACCTTCTGCAGCCGCTCGCCCTCGCCCCACGGAAGCTTGGTGTGGCCGCCCTCCGCGTGCTGGTGCTTGGCGGGCTTGGCATTGCTGAGCAGCGGGGTCGAGCTCTGCTGCCGCTCCGGCTTCGCCTTCTTGGCCGCGGGCCGGGAGTCGCGGCGCGCGGCGGCATCGTCCCTGCGGCCACCGGGGCCGCCGTCGGGGCGGCCGGAGCCGCCGTAGCGGCCGCCGCTCGACCGACCGCCGCCCGCGTCCCCGCGGCCGTAGCCGCCGCCGGAGCGTCCGGCGCGGTCGTCCCGGCCGCCGTGACCACCGTCAGCGCGGTCGTCCCTGCGGCCGTAGCCGCCCTCGGAGCGTCCGGCGCCTCCGCCCCTGCGGCCGTAGCCGCCGTCGGCGCGGTCGTCGCGACGTCCGTAGCCGCCGCCCCTGCTGTCGCGATCTCCGCCCGCACGCCTGCGATCGCGTTCCTCGTCCGCGCGACGGGCGCCGTCGGCGCGGGCGGCGGCGGCGCGCTGTCCGCGCTCCGGCCGCCCGCGACCGGGCTGGTCGCTGCGGTATCTACGGTCCGGTGTGCCATCTCGGCGAGCGGGCGTATTCATAGTTCCTTCAGTTCTCGGTGCCGAGGTCCAGTTCGGCCTCGGCGGGTTTCCGCAGCCTGGTGTAGCGGGGATCCGTCTCCAGGCTCTCGTTGATCTCGTCGATCAGGTCGACGCCGGGGAGCAGCGGCGCCAGTGGCGGCAGATCGCTGAGCGACGCCAGCCCGATCCGCTCCAGGAACAGCTCCGTGGTGCGGTAGAGGGTGCCGTTGGTCTCCGGGTCGACACCGTCCTCGGCGATGAGGCCCCGTGCCAGCAGCGTGCGCATCACGCCGTCGACATTGACCCCGCGCACCGCGCCGACCCTGGTTCTGGTGACCGGCTGGCGGTACGCGATGACCGCGAGCGTCTCCAGCGCCGCCCTGGTCAGCTTGGTCCGTGCGCCGTCGAGCAGTACCCGTTCCACATAGGGTGCGTACTCGCTGCGAGTATAGAAGCGCCAGCCGTCCCCGACGAAACGCAGGTCGATTCCGCTGCCGTTGGCGGCGAGCTCGGCGGACATCCCGCGCAGCGCCGTCTCCACCCGCTCCGTGGTGTCGTCCAGCGCCGCGGCCAGCTGTTCCACCGGGGCCGGAGCGTCCACGACGAGCAGCATGGCCTCCAGCGCCGCCCGGAATTCGGGGCCGTCCAGCGGCTCCGGCGTGAACTTCGCCACCGGCTCGGTCATCCGTAGTCCTCCTCAATGCTCGCCGGGTCCCGCACCGCCTCCGGATCGCCGGTCCAGCTGACCCGGAGCGGCCCGAGCGGGTCCGGCTGGTCGAACTCGATGTGCCTGCCCCGGTACAGCTCGAGCAGCGCGAGGAAGCGCGCCACGATCTCGATCGGCTCGGTGCAGCCGGTGATCAGCTCGGCGAAGCCGGTCCAGCCGCCGACCCCGCGCTCCTTCAGCTGGTTCAGCACCAGCTCCGCCTGCTCGGCCACCGAGACGGTGTGCGCGTGCAGGTGGTCCAGCCCGACCCGCGGCCGCGGCTTGGGCCGGAACGCGGCCGCGGCGATCTCCGCGAACCGCGGCACGTCCACCCCGAGCGTGACCTCGGGCAGCAGCCCGGCGAACCGCTCCTCCAGCCCGACCGAGCGCGGGTAGCGCCGCAGCGCCACCGCCTCCAGCTCCGCGAACAACTCGGCGACCTGCTTGAACGCCCGGTACTGCAGCAGCCGCGCGAAGAGCAGGTCGCGCGCCTCCAGCAGCTCCAGGTCCTCGGCGTCGGTCATCTCGCCCGCGGGCAGCAGCCGGGCCGCCTTGAGGTCGAGCAGAGTGGCGGCGACCACGAGGAACTCGGTGGTCTCGTCCAGGATCTTGTCCGCGCGCAGCCCGTTCGGCGCGGACATGGCCGCGGTGAGCGCCTTGGTGTAGGCGATGAACTCGTCGGTGACCTTGTGCAGCGCGACCTCGGTGACGTCCAACTTGCGCGCGCTGATCAGCTGCAGCAGCAGGTCGAACGGCCCCTCGAAATTGCTCAGCCGCAGGTGGAACGTGTGACGCGGCGCCTCGGGCGCCTCCGCGGTGACGGTCGCGGTCACCGGCCGGACCGGTGGATGACCTCTCTGGCCATCGATCGATACTGCTCGGCGCCGGTCGACTTGGGCGCCCAGGTGGTGATCGGCTCCCCGGCGACGCTGGCGTCCGGGAAGCGGACGGTACGGCCGATGGCGGTGTCGTAGACCAGGTCGCCGAAGACCTCGACCACCCGGGCCATGACCTGCCTGGCGTGCTGCAGCCTGGCGTCGAACATGGTGACGACGATGCCGTAGAGGCTGAGCCGCTGGTTCAGCCGGTCCCGCACCTTGTCGACGGTGTCGGTGAGCAGCGCCAGCCCGCGCAGCGAGAAGTACTCGCACTCCATCGGGATGATGACGCCGTCCGCGCAGGCCAGCGCGTTGATGGTGAGCAGCCCGAGCGAGGGCTGGCAGTCGATCAGGATGTAGTCGTACCGGTCCCGCACCGGGGCCAGCGCGCGGCCCAGCGACTGCTCTCGGCCGACCTCGTTCACCAGCTGGATCTCCGCGGCGGAGAGGTCGATATTGCTGGGCAGCAGATCGAGGCCGTCGACCCTGGTCTCCATCACCACGTCGTCGATCCCGATCCGATTCTCGACCAGCAGGTTGTGCACGGTGTACTCGAGGTCGTGGTGCGCCACCCCGAGCCCGGCGGAGAGCGCGCCCTGCGGGTCGAGGTCGACGAGCAGCACCCGGCGGCCGTACTCGGCGAGCGCGGCGCCCAGGTTGATGGTGGAGGTGGTCTTGCCGACGCCGCCCTTTTGGTTGCACATGGCGACGATCAGCGCCTGGCCGGTCTTGTCCACCGGCGGCGGGTCCGGCACCGCGCGCAGCGGTCTGCCGGTGGGGCCGAGGTCGGCGTCCTCGGGAACGGGCTCGGCGCCGTCGCCCCAGAGCGAACTGGCCGCCGCCTCGGATGGCCCCTTGGGCTCGGCGTCGGCGCGACGCTCCGCGCGGGCGGACGGACCCCGGACGGACGGGTTGCTCGGCCGCCCCGCACTGGCTGTCGTCACGATCCGCTGCTCCTTATACGTCCTGCCCGTTCCTTGCCGAGCGTAGCGAAGCCGGTACGGCGTGACCTCGCTCTCGTACGGTCCAGCTCCCGATAGACGCTACCGCCTCGTGCGGGGCACCGTCGCTCGGACACGCGCGTCCCAGTGTTCACCGTCTCGCCCCCGCCCGTCCGGATTACCGGCCGGTGGGTACGAAATCGGGCGGCTCCGGCCGGGTCACGCGCGCGGGTGCGCGGTCGCCCAGACCTCGCGCAGCGTCGTCACCGTGACCAGGGTGTAGATCTGCGTCGTGGTCACCGAGGCGTGCCCGAGCAGCTCCTGCACCACCCGGACGTCGGCGCCGCCGTCCAGCAGGTGCGTCGCGAACGAGTGCCGCAGCGTGTGCGGCGAGACCGCGGCCTCGATCCCAGCCCGCTCGGCGGCGCGCTGTAGCACCTGCCAGGCGCTCTGCCTGGAGAGCCTGCCGCCCCTGGCATTGCGGAACAGCGCGGGGTTGCCCGCCACCCGGCCTTTCGGACACAGCGCGGGGCGCCCGCGCACCAGGTAGGCGTCGACCGCGGCCAGCGCGGGGCGCCCGATCGGCACCATCCGCTGCTTGCCGCCCTTGCCGTGCAGCACCACCGAGCGGCCGTCGGTGTCCAGGTCGTCCACGTCCAGCCCGACCACCTCGGAGATCCTGGCGCCGGTCGAGTACAGCAGCTCCAGCAGCGCCCGGTCGCGCAGCGCGCGCGGCGCCTCCGCCTCGCCGCCCGCCGCCTCCAGCAGCGCCAGCACCTGGTCGTAGGGCAGCGCCTTGGGCAACCTGCGGCCCTGGCTCGGCGGCTTGACCGTGCGCGCCACGTCGGTGTCCGCCACCCCCTCGGCGGCGGCGAAGCGGTGCAGCCCGCGCACCGCGATCAGCGCCCGCGCCACCGAGCCCGCGGCCAGCGCGGGGCGGCCCGCCCCGCCCGCGCGCAGCGCCGTGGCGAACTCGGCCACGTCGGCCTCGGAGGCCCGCTCCAGCGCGGTGATCCCCCTGCCCTCGAGGAACTCGCGGTAGCGGGTCAGGTCGCGGCGGTAGGCGCCGACGGTGTTGCGGGCCGCGCCGCGCTCGACCGCCAGGTGGTTCAGGTAGCCCTCGATCTCCCCGGCGAGCACCGCGCGGTCAGCTCTCGCGCTGCCGCGCCTGCCTGCGCAGCAGGGCGGTCGGCTGCCCCGGCCACGGCGCGTCCGCAGGCCGCAGCGCCGCGCCGGTGCCGCGCGCGGCGGCGAACGCGAGCACCCCGGCGACCGCGGTGGCGTTCACGATCTCGCCCGCCAGCGCGGCCCGCACCGCCTCGGCGACCGGCAGCCGGACCAGCGCGATGTCGGCCTCCTCCAGCTCCGGGGCGGGCCGGTCGGTCGCGGTGAGCCCCTCGGCCAGGTAGATGCGCAGCGCCTCGTCGGTGAAGCCCGGCGAGAGCGCGACGTCGACCAGCACCGACCAGCGCGCGGCCGCCAGCCCGGTCTCCTCGGCCAGCTCCCGGCGCGCCGCCGCCAGCGGGTCCTCGCCCTCGACATCGATCAGCCCCGCGGGCAGCTCCAGCAGCCTGGCGCCGATCGGGTGCCGGTACTGCCGGATGAGCACCACGTCACCGGCGTCGTCCACGGCGACCACCGCGACCGCGCCGTGGTGCTCCACCACCTCGCGCTCGGCGACCTTGCCGCCCGGCATGACCACCTGGTCCAGCCGCAGCGCCAGGATCGCCCCGCTGTAGACGGTCTCCGAGGAGACGGTCTCGAAGACGTGCTGCCCCGCCTGCTCGCTCGCGCTGTGCCCATCCGGCCCGAGCGAGGACCCGCCCGCTCCCGCCTCCCGGCCCGCTTCGCTCATGCCGGTCAGCCCTGCTCCGCGCCCGCGAACTCTTCGTCCGGGATGTCGACCGGCAACCGCTCCGCCAGCTTGTACTTCAGCGCCGCGGCGATCAGCGCCGCGAAGAGCGGGTGCGGCCGGGTGGGGCGGCTCTTGAGCTCCGGGTGCGCCTGGGTGGCGACGAAGAACGGGTGCTTGTCGGCGGGCAGCTCGACGAACTCCACCAGCAGCCCGTCCGGCGAGGTGCCGCTGAACTTCAGCCCGCTCTCGGCGATCCGGTCCCGGTAGGCGTTGTTCACCTCGTACCGGTGCCGGTGCCGCTCGGAAACCTGGTCGGTGCCGTACGCCAGCGCCACCTGCGAGCCCTTGGCCAGCACCGCCGGGTAGGCGCCGAGCCGCATGGTGCCGCCCAGGTCGGCCTCGCCCGCCACGATCTGCTTCTGGTCGGCCATGGTGGAGATCACCGGGTGCGGCGTCTCCGGCTCGAACTCGGCCGAGTTCGCCTCCGCGAGCCCGATCGAGCGGGCCGCCTCGATCACCACGCACTGCAGCCCGAGGCAGAGCCCGAGCAGCGGCAGCCCGCGGGTGCGGGCGTAGGTGATCGCGCCGACCTTGCCCTCGATGCCGCGGATGCCGAACCCGCCGGGGATGAGCACCGCGTCCACGTCGCGCAGCGCGGCGGCCGCGGCGGCCGGGGTCGCGCAGTCGTCCGACTGCACCCAGCGGATCTGCACCTTCGCGCGCGAGGCGAAGCCGCCCGCGCGCAGCGCCTCCGTGACCGAGAGGTAGGCGTCGGGCAGGTCGACGTACTTGCCGACCAGCGCCACCTCGACGGTCTCGCGCGGCGAGTGCACCCGGTCCAGCAGGTCACCCCACACGGTCCAGTCCACGTCCCGGAAGGGCAACCCCAGCCTGCGCACCACGTAGGCGTCGAGCCCCTCGCGGTGCAGCACCTTCGGGATGTCGTAGATCGACGGCGCGTCCGGGGTGGAGATGCAGCCGTCGACGTCGACGTCGCACATGAGCGCGATCTTGCTCTTCAGCCCCTGCGGCACCTCGCGGTCGCAGCGCAGGATCAGCGCGTCCGGCTGGATGCCGATGCTGCGCAGCGCGGCCACCGAGTGCTGCGTCGGCTTGGTCTTGAGCTCGCCGGAGGGCGCCAGGTACGGCACCAGCGAGACGTGCAGGAAGAACACGTTCTCCCGGCCGACGTCGTGCCTGACCTGCCTGGCCGCCTCCAGGAACGGCTGCGACTCGATATCGCCGACGGTGCCGCCGATCTCGGTGATCACCACGTCCGGGATGATGCCCTCGACGTCCGGCGCGCTCATGGCGAGGATGCGGCTCTTGATCTCGTCGGTGATGTGCGGGATCACCTGCACCGTGTCGCCCAGGTACTCGCCGCGCCGCTCCTTGGCGATCACCGTCGAGTACACCTGCCCGGTGGTCACGTTCGCGTCCCGGGAGAGGTCGCGGTCGAGGAAGCGCTCGTAGTGCCCGACGTCCAGGTCGGTCTCGGCGCCGTCCTCGGTCACGAACACCTCGCCGTGCTGGAAGGGGTTCATGGTGCCGGGGTCGACGTTGAGGTAGGGGTCGAGCTTCTGCATCGTCACCCGGAGCCCGCGCGCGGTCAGCAGCTGACCGAGGCTGGAAGCGGTAAGACCCTTGCCCAGTGAGGAGGCGACGCCACCGCTGACGAAGATGTGCTTCGTGGCTGTTCGCGCCTGAATCCGTGTTTGACCCACGGGTCTTCACGGTAACATGCGTCCGCGCCGCCGCTCACCCGCCACGCGCGGTTTGCCGAAAAGTCGCCAGCTGGCGGTGATGCGCGCTCCCCACCGCTGTGACTTGCGTCGCGGACAAGTAGGTCGGGGGATGCCCACACCGGCTACGCGGCGCCGTCAGCTCGTCGGTGCCTCGAGCGTCAGCGCCGTCGCCTTGGCGCCGGTCCCGTAGCGCCCGGCCCCGCCGTTCAACTGCTCCCCGAGCCCGAGCACCGCGGTCACCCGGCCGATCTCCCCGTCGATGTTGTCCACCGTGGTCACCCTGGCGGCCAGCGACGTGTCCGAGCGCACCACGTCGATCGGCCCCTGCCCGTTCACCGCACCCGGCCGCCCGGCCAGCACCACACCCGCGCTAGCCGCGCGCAGCCCGCCCGCGAACCGGGCCAGGGTCGCGCCCCTGCTGCCGTCGGCGGCGTCCGGCATGTCCCCGGTGATCACCACCGCCAACTGCCCCGCGCGCACCGGGTCATCGCCGTAGGCCAGGAACCCGCCGCCGCGCAGCGTCTCCAGCACCAGCCCGAACTCCTCCGGCGTGCTGCGCGGTTGCGCGGTCGCCGGGTCGAGCAGCAGCACCTGCCCGAGCAGGTCGCCCGCGATGCTGCCCTGATCGGTCGCGCCGGTGCGCAGCTGCGCGCCCGCCGGGAGCACGTTGATCAGCGCGCTGCGCAGCCGGTCGCCCTCCCCGGTGTCGAGGAACGGCGCGTTCAGCGCGATCCGCCCGGTGATGGCCGCCCCGGCGGCCTCCAGATTGCGGCTCACCTTGTCCACGTCCTCGGGCGCCGCGTCCGGCGTGGTGAATATCAGCACCGTCCGCTCCGCCAGCGTGCCCTGCACCACCGCCCCGGCCGACTTCACCAGGAACTGGTCGGCAGTGCCCAACTGCTCGGTCAGCTGCCGGTTCTGCTCGGTCGCGGCGTCGAGCTGGACCCGCAGCTCCGCCTTGTCCGAGCGCAGCCCGCCGAGCAGGTCGGCGGCGAGCGTCTGCGACCCGAGCACCACCCCCAGCGCGAGCGCGAGGAAGATCGCCACGATCGAGATGGCGTGCTGGCGCAGCGAGATCATGCCGGTCCCCTCAGTTGTCGCGCGCGCCGACCAGGCCCTGCACCCAGACGGCGAAGCGATTCCAGATGTCGATCCCCCAGTCCAGCGCGGCGCCGGTGCTGTCAGAGGCGACCAGCACCACGATCACCGCGACGAGCGCGGCCAGCACCACCAGCGCCAGCGCCGCGCCGGAGCCGCGGTGCCGGTACAGCGTGGCGACCGCCTTGGCGTCGACCAGCGAGGTGCCGAGCTTGAGCCGGGTCAGGAAGGTGGCCGGGTTGCTGTCCCGGCGCCCGCGGTCGAAGAACTCGTCCAGCGAGGCCGCCGCCCCCGCGGTGACGATCATCGCCGCGCCGTGGTGGTGCGCGAGCAGCAGCGCCAGGTCGGTCGGCGAGCCGGAGGAGGGGAAGGTGGTGGCGCCGATCCCGAGGTCCTGGATCCGCTCCAGCCCCTTGGCGTGGCCGTCGGTGTCGGCGGGCAGGATCACCTCGCCGCCCGCGCGCAGCGCCTTGGTGGTGATCTCGTCCGGGTCGCCGACGATCAGGTCCGGCTTGTACCCCTGCCGCACCAGCGTGTCCGCGCCGCGGCCGACGCCGACCATGATCGGCGCGTACTCCTTGACGAACGGCTTGAGCCTGCGCAGGTCGTCGGCGTGGTCAGGGCCGTCGCCGACCACGACGACGTGCGCCTGCTTCATGCTCAGCGCCAGCTCCGGCACGCCGACGCCGTCGATCAGCAGGCTGCTCTCGGTGCGCACGAACTCGATCGTGTTGCCCGCGAACGCCTCCAGGTGGTCGGCGAGGCCGTTGCGGGCCTCGATCATCCGGTCCCCCACCACCGACTCGGTGAGCTCGATCCCGTCGAGCAGCACCTCCGGTTCCTTCTTCACCAGCTTGTCGGCGTAGACGACGCCGTCGTGGATCCGGATCTTGGCGCCGTCCTTGATCTTGGCGAAGGCATCCGAACTCAGCGCGTCCAGCAGCAGCACGTCATTGGCGACCAGTACCTCGGGGCCGAGGTTCGGGTACCGGCCGGAGATCGACGGCGAGGTGTTGACGACGGCGACGACGCCCGCCTCCAGCAGCCGATCCGCGGTCGCCCGGTCCAGATCCAGCTCGTCCAGCACCGCGATATCGCCGGGGCCGACCCGTTTCAGCAGGCGCCGGGTATTGCGATCCACCCTGGCTATCCCAGAGCGACCGGGCAGCGTTTCCGAACCTCGCGAGAGCAGCGCCGGCATCTTCATGGGCCGATGATCTCCGCAAACCCTCAACCATGGGTGGAGGCGCGCCGCATCCGTCGCCACATTCGTCACAGTGATACCACCGCGAGCACTCCGGCGAATGCCCAGCCAACCCGATATGCTGCTGTCGCAGACAGTCCGATCCGAGGAGAGCTCTTCATGGCCAGCACCACCGTCGACGCCGTCGTCGCCGCCCCGCGCGACGTCGTCTACCGCTACTTCGCGAACCGCGAGAGCCTGAGCCCGCACCTGGCGGTGAACATCACCCTGAAGCGGCCGGGCGCCACCGAGCGCGAGGGCGTCGGCGCGCAGCACGTCGTCGGCGTCGGCGGCGTCGGGGTCACCGAGGAGATCACCGAGCTCGTCCCGAACGAGCGGATGGCGTACAAGATCGTGGCGGGCGCGCCGGTCAAGCGGCACATCGGCGTCGTCACCTTCGCCGACACCGACGGCGGCACCCTGGTCAGCTACACCATGGAGTCCGAGCCGAAGCTCCCCGTGCCCGGCAAGGTGCTGGAGTTCGGCCTGCGCAACCTGATCACCACCATGATCAAGGGAGCGCAGAAAGCGGTCCGCTGACCCACGCTTTCCCCGAGAGCGCCCGGCCCCGAGGGCCGGG
>NZ_JBHVAK010000106.1:0-12852 GCF_042667085.1 Nocardia sp. NPDC057353 | reverse complement strand
CGCCGGAACCGCACCCGTTTCCTATCGTCACCTGCTGTTCATCGGAGTGTGGCCGGTGTGCGGGGCGGCTCGACACCGCAGCGCGGGGCCAACTCCACCGTGCTAGCGTGGATTCGCAATCAGGCCGAGCTCTCTGCTCGAGAAACCGAGCAGATGGGGGAATTGTGACCACGAACGACCACAACCCGACTTCGCCGCCCTGGCTGCAGAGTCCTTCGACGGATCCGGCCGATGCCGACCGCGACGATTCGGCGGGCGAGCGCACGGATGCCGCGCCGGAATCCGGTGCGGCGGAGGCGTCCAGCGGTGCGGCCGCGGAAGCAGCGAGCGGGTTCACCGCGGAGTCGAGTGCGGAGCCGTCCCCCGGCGGGTTCACGCCGGAGCAGACGGTGAGCTTCACGCCGACGGGTTTCCCCGAAGGCCAGGGTGGCGCCGAAGGTTTCGCGCCCCCGCCGCCGCCCGGTGACGCGTACGGCTCCGGGCAGTTCGCCCAGGCGCAGCGCAGTGATTCGCACCCCGTGCAGCCCGACAACCTCGGGGGCGGAACGACTTACGGGAACATCGGCCCGGACGGGCTGCCCCGGCGGGCGGTCGAGCCCGCGCCGGAGCCGTCGAGCGGGCCGATCTACAGCTGGGCGCCGCCCCCGCCGCCGCAGCAGCCCTCCTACCAGCCGCCGCAGCAGCCCGGGCTGCCCGGTGCGCCCGGGCCGCAGGGGTACGGTCTGCCGCCGGGGATGCCGCCGCAGCAGGGTTTCGGCCCCGGTGGTCCCGGTGCCCCCGTTCCCGGTGGCCCTGGTCTCGGTAGTCCCGGCCCCGGTGGTCTCGGCCCCGGTGGCCCTGGCCCCGGCTGGCAGCAGGGTGCTCCGCAACCCTTCCAGCCGCAGCACGTGCTCGCCCCCGGGCAGCCCGGCCACTCGGTGAACGACCTCAACCTGCTCAAGCGGGCCCGCCGAGCGCCGCGCAGCGGCTGGCGCCGGGCCGTGCACAAGGTCTCCGGCGGCATGATCAACCCCGGCGAGTCCTCCGCCGACCTGGTCTACCGTGAGCTCTTCGACCGGGTGAACCAGCCGGTCCGCGGCGACTACCGGATCGCGATCCTCTCGCTCAAGGGCGGCGTCGGCAAGACCACGACCACCGTCGGCCTCGGCTCCACCTTCGCCTCCATGCGCGGCGACCGGGTGATCGCCATCGACGCCAACCCCGACCTCGGCACGCTCGCGCACCGGGTGCCGCGGCAGACCCGCTCCACCGTGCGCAACCTGCTCGAAGACCAGCACATCACCCGCTACTCGGACGTCAGGGCGCACACCTCGCAGGCGCCGAGCAGGCTCGAGGTGCTCGCCAGCGAGCAGGACCCCGCCGTCTCCGAGGCGTTCAGCGAAGCCGACTACCGCAAGGCCATCGGCATCCTGCAGTCCTTCTACAACATCATCCTCACCGACTGCGGCACCGGCCTCATGCACTCCGCCATGGCGGGCGTGCTCGACATGGCCAGCTCCCTGGTCCTCGTCACCTCCCCCGCCATCGACGGCGCCCGCAGCGCCTCCGCCACCCTCGACTGGCTGGACCACCACGGGCACAGCAAGCTCGTAGAGCGGACGGTCGTGGTGGTCAACGCCTCCCGCCGCGGCGCCTCCACCGTCGACCTCGACCAGCTGCGCCGCCTCTTCCTCGACCGCACGCGGGCCGTGCAGGTCGTCCCCTTCGACGACCACCTCGCCGAAGGGGCGGAGATCGACCTGGAGTTGGTGTCCAAGCCGACTCGGCGGGCGTTGCTCGAGTTGGCGGCGATGGTGGCGGATGATTTCGGTTACATTGCGGCGCAGCAGTATCGGCAGGGGCCGGGGTAGGTTTTCAACGAAGGGGGATGCGATGCGGGGTCGTTGGGCGCTGTTTTTCGCGCTTGCGCTGGTGCCGGTGACGGCGGGGTGCGAGTCGAGTACCGAAGGGTCGGCCACGCCGTCCTCGATCGCGCCGGAAGCCCTGTTCAATCCGTGCGTCGTGCCGGATGGTGTGGTCGTCGCCGCAGGCGCTGACCCGGCATCGAAGAACGATAATCCGTTCGGTACTCCCCGCACGGGGTGGGTTGGCTGCCGCTGGCTCGCGGACCGCTACGCGCTGCGCATTTTCGCAACGACCAAGACCATCGATGAGTTCCGAGCAAATGACTACTTCAAGGATTTCCGCGAAGCGGATCTGGCAGGCAGACAGGCAGTGACTTTCGCCGAAGGCAGAGAGACACCACCGGGCAACTGCAGCGTCGCCTATCCGACATCGCAGGGCACCATCCAATTCTTGGTCAGCAAAGACGTCACCCTGGCTGAACTACCTGATCCCTGCGAGATCGTCCTGCGTGCCGCCCGCTCGGCAGATCAGTCCATCCCTCGATAGGTCGTGCAATGACCGAGCAAAGGCAAGCGCGAGACGAATTCGCCACTCTGGCTGGAGAAGCGACCGGGGGGCGACTGATACTCCTCAGCGGAACGGCCGAAGCATGCGCCGCAGAATGTGATCGATATGTCCAGACACTGCGGGATCTTCAATTCCGAACTGAAGATCTCACGCGCGCAGACGCATTCGGAATCCTGGGGTCGGCTCAGGCCCTCGGCCGCAAGTTCGAGGAGCTTTCGATGGGCGGCGCCGGCTCCGGCTCGATGCGCGACGCCCTCGGCCAGCACATCGAGACCGTGCAGGCCATGGCCGACATGTTCCGTAAGGCGGGCGCGGCCTATACCGCCACCGAAGAGGGAAACACCGCGAATATCGGGAGGAGCACCTAACTCAGGTGCTCGGTGAAGAAGGCGAAGATACGGTTCCAGGCGTCGGCGGAGACGTCGGGGTCGTGGGTGGTGCCCATGACCTTCATGTAGAGGCCGGGGACTCCGGAGTAGTCCTGGAAGAAGGAGTGGCTGGCTCCGGGGTAGATCTCGAAGTCCACCGGGACGCCCGCTGACTGCAGGGAGTCGCGGTAGCGCTCGGTGTCGGCGGTGGCGACGTAGGGGTCCCGGTCACCGTAGCTGGCGACGACCGGGCAGGGCGCGGTGAGCAGGTGGTCGACGGGCTTGCCGGGGAAGAGCATGCCGTAGTTGACCGAGGCGGCGTCGAACATCCCCCTTCCCCCGGTGACGATGGCGAACCGCCCACCCATGCAGAACCCGATGACACCGACCCGCCCGGTGCAGTCGGGGCGAGCGGCGAGGGCGTCGCGGGCCCGCTGGATCTGGTCGAAGACCGGGCCGGTGTCGCGCAGCAGCCCGCGGAAGACCTGCTGGACGCAGAGCCCGCGGCGGTAGAGCCGGGGGCCGAGGGCGAGGTAGCCGTTGGCGGCGAGGTGGTCGGTGACGCGGCGCAGCTCTCCGGTGAGGCCGAAGGCATCGTGCAGGACGACGACGCCGGGGAAAGGGCCGGGGCCGGTGGGGACGGCCAGGTAGCCGTCGTCGAGTTCGGTCATGGCTGCTCCATCGGGTCCGGGCCGTCCGCCCCGGACTGTAGCGGGTCCGGGCCCGCCACGGCATGCGCGGCGGCGGCGAAGGCGGCGAGGACGGCGGCGACCGCGGGGGTGCGCTCGGTGTCGGGGCGCAGCGCGAGCTCGTAGCGCCGGGCGGCGCGGACGCCGCTGAGCCGCAGCGCGACCAGGTCGGGGTGCGCCACCGCCCAGCGCGGCATGAGCGCGATCGCGTACCCCGCCGCGACCAGGCTCTCGATCACCCGGAAGTCGTTGAGCCGCTGCGTGATGCGCGGCTGCACACCGGTGACGGTGGCGATCGAGCGGAGCACGTCGTCGACAGGGAAGCCGCCGCGCACGCTCACCCAGGTCTCGTCGGCGAGTTCGGCGGGGTCGACGGCGGCGCGGTGCGCGAGCCGGTGGCCGGGGGCGACGACCACGTCGGTGGGTTCGCGCATGAGCGGGATGGCGCGCACCCGCGGGCCCGCGACCGAGGCGGCGCGTTCGTCGCGGTGCGTGAGTACAACGTCGTAGTCGGCGAGCAGCCGCTGCACCTCGGTGGGCGGCAGGTCCTCGTCGCTGGCGATCAGGTCGACGGCGCTGTCGGCGAGCGCGGCCAGCACCCGCGGCAGCAGCAGCGCGGCGCCGGAGGGGAAGAGCGCCACCCGGACCCGCCCGCGCGCGGTGCCGCGGTATCGCGCCATCTCGGCGGCGGCGCGGTCGAGCGCGGCGAGCACCTCGTCGGCGCGGAGCACGAGCGCCCGGCCCGCGTCGGTCAGCCGGACCCGCCGCCCCGCGGGCTCGAGCAGCGGCACCCCCGCCTCCCTGGCCAGCACCTTGAGCTGCTGCGACACCGCGGACGGGGTGCTGTGCAGCGCCGCGGCGACGGCCGCGATGGTGCCGCGGTCGGCGAGTTCGCGCAGCACCCGGAGCCGCTCGGGGGCCATCGGCGCACCGTCAACCATGAAGTAATGCTACCGATATAGTTCGGAACAATTCGATTGTTCTGCACAATGCGCGCGCCCAGCATGGGAACCGTGACCGCTCGTGACCGCCTGCTCGGATTGACCGTCGTCCTGCTCTGGGGGCTGAACTTCCTGGCCATCCGGGTGGGGCTGGACCACTTCCCGCCCTTCTTCTTCGTCGCCCTCCGCTTCGCGGTGATCGCGGTGCCGGTGCTGCTGTTCGTGCCGTGGCCGGGGGTGCGGCCGCGCTGGCTGCTGCTCTACGGCGGCGGGTTCGGGATCGCGCAGTTCGCGTTCCTCTTCACCGCCATGCGGATCGGCATGCCGACCGGGTTGGCGGCGCTGGTGCTGCAGTCGTCGGCGCCGTTCACCGTGCTGCTCGGGGCGCTGGTCGCCAGGGAGCGGCTGCGGCCGGTGCAGGCGGCGGGGATCGCGGCGGCGCTGCTCGGCATGGGGCTGATCGGGTGGGACCAGCTGCCGAACGCGGGGCTGCTGCCGGTGCTGCTCACCCTGGCGGCCGGGCTCGGCTGGGCCTTCGGCAATATCGGCACCCGCTTCGCCACCACCGACTCGCCGGGGGTGAACCCGCTGCACCTGACCATGTGGATGACGGTGATCCCGCCGCTGCCGATGCTCGCGCTTTCTTTCGCGGCCGAGGGTCCCGGCGCCGGGATACAGTCGCTGGCAACGAGTTTCACCGGCGACGGGCTGCTCGCGCTGGCCGGGCTCGGCTACATCGTCGTGCTGGGCACGCTGGTCGGGTCGGGGCTGTGGACCTACCTGATGAGCCGCTACCAGGCGAGCTCGGTGGCACCGTACTCGCTGCTGGTGCCGGTGGTCGGCATGAGCGCGGCGTGGGCGGTGCTCGGCGAGCGGCCGAGCGGGCTGGCGGTGCTCGGCGCGCTGGTGGTGATCGCGGGCGCCGGTGCGGCGACCATCGTGCGCGGGCCATCGGCTGTCGCCACGCCCGCACCGGCGACCCCGCGGGTGATGGTGGCGGGCACGACATGAGCGGCCGTTGAGCGCGAGCGCGGGCCGAGCCGGCACGAGCACGCCCGATCGGGCGCGGGGTACGCCCCCGGACTCGGGGCCACGGCCCCGGGCGCGCGAGACCGCGGATCCGGAATGAGCCGCGCCCGGGTGACCGGCAGCACGCAACCCCCCTTGCACCGAAATCGGCGAATGACCGGCCAACTCCCTGACCACGCCGATCTGAAACGACCCTCGTTCAAGCGAAGTTCCGGCAATCGCCCCCGTCGCCGCACGGGCGGGGACCGGCCCCGGTACTGTCGCAGGCGCCCGAGTCCGCCGGGGCGGCGGCCGGGGCACGGCGCGCGCGGTGGGCGGCCCGCCGTGCGCAGGTTCGAACACGAGCAGGGCCGCCGATCGTGGTGGACCCGAAATATGAGGCAGCAGAACACGTATGACAGAACAGCGGTCGACCGTGTCGCGCAGGACCCTCCTCAGGGGCACGGTAACGGCGGGGGTGGCGGGGGCCATCGCGGGGGCGGCGCCGGTTCCGGCCTTCGCGAATCCGGGCAGGCGGGTCGCGGTCTTCGGCGGCGGGGTCGCGGGGCTGACCGCGGCGCACGAGCTCGCCGAGCGCGGCTTCGAGGTCACCGTGTACGAGAAGCGGGCGTGGGGCGGCAAGGCGCGCAGCATGCCGGTGCCTGGCAGCGGGACGGACGGCAGGCCGGGGCTCCCTGGTGAGCACGGCTTCCGCTTCTTCCCCGGCTTCTACCGGCACGTCCCGGACACCATGCGGCGCATCCCGTTCCCCGGCAATGCGGGCGGCGTGCGGGACAACCTGATCGGGATGACCGAGATGCGGCTGGCCCGCGCGGACGGCGCCGACATCCGGGTGCCGCTCGGCGCGCGGGCGCCGGTCGCGCTGACCCCGGACACCTTCCGCGAGACGGTCAGCGGCGCGATCACCGCGGCCACCAGGATGACCGACGACGAGGCGCTGTTCTTCGCCAACCGGCTGCTCGTCTTCAACACCAGCTGCGACGCGCGCAGGCTCGGCCAGTGGGAGTACGCCTCCTGGTTCGACTACGTGCGGGGGCACGCCCGCTCGCACGAGTTCCGCGCGCTGCTCTCCCGCGCGCTGACCAGCCTGCTGGTCGCGGCGAAGGAGGACCTGGCCAGCGTGCGCACCATCGGCACCATGGGCGAGCAGTTCCTCGGCAACCCGCTCGAGGTCGCCGCGGACGGCCCGCTCGACCGCGCGCTGAACGGCCCGACCAACGCGACCTGGATCGACCCGTGGCTGGCGCACCTGCGCTCGCTCGGCGTCCGGCTGGAGCTGGGCAGCGAGGTGCGCGGGCTGGAGGTGCGGGACCGCAGGATCAGCGGGGCCAGGGTCAGCGGCCCGGCGGGTACGCAGACGGTGGAGGCGGACTACGTGGTGGTCGCGCTCCCCGCCGAGCAGGCCCGCACGCTCTGGACCGCGGACGTGCTCGCGGTCTGGCCGCAGCTGCAGGCGATGGACCGGCTGGTGGTGGACTGGATGAACGGCATCCAGTACTACCTGCGCACCCCGGTCGACATCGTCCGCGGCCACGCCGCCTTCGTGGACGCGCCGTGGGCGCTGACCTCGATCAACCAGAACCAGGTGTGGCGGCGCAAGCTGCCCGAGTACGGCGACGGCACGGTCGGCGACTGCCTCTCGGTGGACATCTCCGACTGGCACACGCCGGGCATCCTCTACGGCAAGCCCGCCGAGCAGTGCAGCCCGGAGGAGATCGCCCGCGAGGTCTGGGCGCAGATGCGCACCCACCTGAACGACGGCGGCGAGGTGCTGCGCGACGCCGACCTGCACTCCTGGTTCCTCGACCCCGGCATCAGCTGGAACGCCGAGCGCGGCCGCAACACCAATGCCGACCCGCTGCTGATCAACACCGCCGGGTCGTGGGATGCCCGCCCGGAGCCGCACGGGCCGCTGGAGAACCTCTTCCTCGCCGGCGACTACGTGCGCACCGACATCGACCTCGCCACCATGGAGGGGGCCAACGAATCGGCGCGGCGCGCGGTGAACGCGCTGCTCGACGTGGCCGGGTCGGACGCGCCGCGCTGCCCGCTCTTCACGCTCTGGCGCTCGCCGGAGCTCGAGCCCCTGCGGTCGATGGACGCCGATCGATACGCTTCGGGGCTGCCGAATATGTTCGACGCCACGCCCTGAGCGGTGCTTCAATCGAACCCATGGGCGAGATCACGGACGAGGCCGAGCTGCGGGAACTGCTCGGCGAGGTGAATCCCCGTGCGGCGAACAAGGATCGGCCCGCGCTGCACCCGCGCGATCGGGAGTGGATCGGGCTCAGCCCGTTCGTCGTGCTGTGCACCAGCGACGCTGCGGGCAACTGCGACGCCTCGCCGAAGGGCGACCCGCCCGGGTTCGTGCGGGTGCTGGACGACCACACCATCGCGGTGCCGGAGCGGCCGGGCAACCGGCGGGCGGACGGGTACCGGAACATCCTGGTCAACCCGCACGTGGGGTTGATCTTCCTGATCCCAGGCCGGAACGAGACGCTGCGGGTCAACGGCTCGGCGCGGCTGCTGCGGGACGCGCCCTACTTCGACGACATGGTAGTGCGCGGCCACCGGCCGATCCTCGCGGTCGAGGTGGCGATCGAACAGATCTTCTTCCACTGCGCCAAGGCGTTCCTGCGCAGTGGGCTGTGGCAGCCGGAGCAGTGGCCGGAGGACACCCTGCCCAGCGCCGCCCGGCTGGTGAAAGAGGTGCAGAGCGGGGTCACCGAATCGGTCGAGGAGCTGGAGCACTACTACTCCCCCGAGGTCTACGGGCAGAAGCTGTACCAGGGCTGAGGGTGGCCGGGCTCACTCGGCGCGAGCGGCTCCGGTGCGCCCCCTAGACTCACCGGGATGGCGGATATTTCGGTGCGCGGGCGGCTCGCCCTGCGGGCGGCGGCGCTCGCGTCGTGGGCCTCGCAGAAGGCGGGACGCGGCAAGGGGTCGATGATCGGCGGGCTGATCGCCCTGAAGATCGACGGCTCGCTCATGGACCAGCTGGGCCGCGGCAAGCGGACCGTGCTGATCACCGGCACCAACGGCAAGTCCACCACCACCAGGATGACCACCGCGGCGCTGAGCACGCTCGGCAGCGTCGCCACCCAGGCCGATGGCGCGAACATGGACGCGGGGATCGTGGCCGCGCTGAGCACGCAGCGCACCGCGCCGCTGGCCGCGATCGAGGTGGACGAGCTGCACCTGCCGCACGTCACCGACGCGCTGAACCCGGAGGCGGTGGTGCTGCTCAACCTGAGCCGCGACCAGCTGGACCGGGTCGGCGAGATCAACATGATCGAGCGCAGGCTGCGCGCCGGGCTGGCGCGGCACCCGGACACCGTCGTCATCGCGAACTGCGACGACGTGCTGGTCACCTCGATCGCCTACGACCACCCCAACGTGGTCTGGGTGGCGGCGGGCAGCGGCTGGTCGATGGATGCCACCAGCTGCCCGCGCAGCGGCGAGCCGATCGTCTGGGAGGGCGCGCACTGGCGCAGCACCGGCGCCGACTTCGAGCGCCCCGAGCCGCAGTGGTGGCTGGACGACACCGGGCTGCGCGGCCCGGACGACCTGCGGCTCCCGCTCACCCTCGCGCTGCCCGGCCGGGCCAACCGCGGCAATGCCGCGCAGGCGGTCGCGGCGGCGGTGGCGCTCGGCGCCGACGCGGCGCAGGCGGCCGCGGCCGCGGGCACCGTGCGCGAGATCGCCGGGCGGTACCGGACCGTGCAGGTCGGCGAGCACGCCGCCCGGCTGCTGCTGGCCAAGAATCCGGCGGGCTGGCAGGAGGCGCTCTCCATGATCGACCACAGCTCGGCCGGGCTGGTGATCGCGGTGAACGGGCAGGTGCCGGACGGCGAGGACCTCTCCTGGCTCTGGGACGTGCGGTTCGAGCACTTCGAGGGGGTCCAGGTGGTGGCCGCGGGCGAGCGCGCCACCGATCTCGCGGTGCGGCTCACCTACGCGGGCGTGGAGCACACCACCGTCGCCGACCCGGTGCGGGCCATCGCCTCCTGCCCGGCGGGCAAGGTCGAGGTGCTGGCAAACTACACCGCGTTCCGCGATCTCAACCGCGATCTGGAGGACGTCTCGTGACGGTGCGGATCGGGCTGGTGCTGCCCGATGTGATGGGGACCTACGGCGACGGCGGCAATGCCCTCGTGCTGCGGCAGCGGCTGCGGATGCGCGGCCAGGACGCCGAGATCGTGGAGATCACGCTCGCCGACCCGGTGCCGAACTCGCTCGACATCTACACCCTCGGCGGCGCCGAGGACTCCGCGCAGCGGCTCGCCACCCGGCACCTGCAGCGCTACCCCGGGCTCCAGGAGGCGGCCGCGAAGGGCACGCCGGTGCTGGCCATCTGCGCCGCCATCCAGGTGCTCGGGCACTGGTACGAGACCTCGACCGGCGAGCGGGTCGACGGCGTCGGGATGATCGACGTCACCACCGCGCCGCAGGAGAAGCGGGCCATCGGCGAGGTCACCACCGCACCGACGCTGCCCGGGCTCACCGCGCCGCTCACCGGCTTCGAGAACCACAGGGGCGGGACCAAGCTCGGCGGCGACGCCGCCGGGCTGGCCAGGGTGACCCGCGGCGTCGGCAACGGCGTCGGGGACGGGCTGGAGGGCGTGGTGCACGGCTCGGTGATCGGCACCTACATGCACGGCCCCGCGCTGGCCCGCAACCCGGAGCTGGCCGACCTGCTGCTCTGCCGCGCGCTCGGCGTGGACGAGCTGCCGCCGCTGCCGCTGCCCGAGGTGGAGCAGCTGCGCCGGGAGCGGCTGCGCGCCTGAACCACGCTGTCGGTGGCCGGTGGTAGACCGGAGCACATGGGAGCGAACGCATGCCCGGCCTGCGCGGCCGGAACGGATCACTGCCACGGGACGCTGATCGGGCACGCCGGGCGGGTCGCCGAGTGCACCGAGAGCGGCTGCGTCGAGTTCGAGGTGGTGCGGCACGCCTTCGTGGTGGAGTGCAGCGACCTCGCGGGTGGCTGCGCCTGCCTGCCGCGCGGCCTCGGTAGGCTCGCCGGGTGAGCTACGACCTGGTCCTGCTGCCCTCGGGTGTCGCGTCGACGGTGCCGGAGGCGGAGGAGTACCTGGACGCCCAGGAGGGCAGGCCGGAGGCGCCCGCCGTCGCCGAGATCGCGGCCGAGCTGAACCGGCGCAACGGGGAGCTGCCCGAGGACGATTCGTTCCTCAGCGTGTCCCCCGTCGGCGGGCACGCGACCGGCGCGACGCTGCCGGTGGCGCTGCCGTACGACGCCATCGGCTTCGGCCGCGCCCTGCTCTTCGAGCTCGCGACCCCGCGCGGGTACGCGCTGCTCGACCCGCAGCTCGGCTGGCTCATCGACCCGGCCGGGCACCTCCCGCTCCCCGTCAGCCACGGCGGCGCGGGCGAATTCCCCTACCTCACCGAGCAGCTGGCGCGCGAGTGGGTCGCCGGGCTGGCCGCGCCGAACCCGTACCTGGTGGTCGACCGCGGCCCGAACGACTACATCCAGACCTACCGCGAGGAGTCCGGCGAGTACACCCTGGAGTACCGCGACGGCGCCCCCGACCGCCACTTCGGCACCTCGATGCAGGACGCAGCCACCGTCGCCGAACTCATCTGGGGCTGGGCCCGCGGCGAGCGCGCCGGCTTCGACCGGGTCACCTGGGCCCCGGTCGAGCTCTGAGGACTCAGCGGTCCTGCACCGCGAGCCTGCCCGCCAGCAGCAGGAACGAGGTGCCGAAGGCGCGGCGCAGCCAGGTGACCACGCGCGGCCGGGCCAGCACGTTCGCGCGCATGGCGGCGGCGCCGAGCCCGTAGCCGGTGAACACCGCGAAGGTGACCGCCATGAACACCCCGCCCGCGGCGAGCATGGCCAGGTGCGCGTCCGCGGCGTCGAGCGGGACGAACTGCGGCAGGAAAGCGACGAAGAAGAGCGTCAGCTTGGGGTTGAGCAGGTTCAGCAGCACCGCGGAGCCGATCACCCGGCGCGCCGACGGCGCCGCGCCCTCCTCGGGCAGCGCCAGTGCGCCGCGGTCCCGCAGCGTGCTCCAGGCCAGGTAGAGCAGGTAGGCGACGCCGAGGTACTTCACCGCCTGGAAGGCGACGGCGCTGGTGTGCAGCAGCGCCGCCAGCCCGGTGACCGCGGCCAGCACGTGCGGGACCACCCCCAGCGTGCAGCCGAAGGCGGCGACCACCGATGCCCGCGCGCCGCGCGCCAGCCCGGCTGCCACCGTGAACAGCACCCCTGTCCCCGGCGTCGCCGCGATGATCAGGGTGGTCAGCAGGAATTCGATCCCCATTGCCCGCAGGCTAATCCACCGGCCCGCGGGGCACCAGCCCCGATCAGAGCGCGCGGCGGCCGGAGAGGGCGCGGCCCAGGGTGAGCTCGTCGGCGAACTCGAGGTCGCCGCCCATGGGCAGCCCCGACGCCAGCCTGGTCACCGAGAGGCCGGGAAAGTCGCGCAGCATGCGGACCAGGTAGGTGGCCGTGGCCTCGCCCTCGGTATTGGGGTCGGTCGCGATGATGACCTCGCTGACGTCGACCCCGTCCCGCTGGTTGCCGATGCGGGCGAGCAGCTGGCGGATCCGGAGCTGGTCCGGCCCGACGCCGTTGAGCGGGTCGAGCGCGCCGCCGAGCACGTGGTAGCGGCCGCGGAACTCGCGGGTGCGCTCGATCGCCTGCACGTCCTTGGGCTCCTCGACCACGCAGATCATGGTGCGGTCGCGGCGCGGGTCGACGCAGATGCGGCAGAGCTCGCCGTCGGAGACGGTGCCGCACTCGGCGCAGAAGCGCACGCCGTCGCGCACCTTCTGCAGCGCCGCCTGCAGCCGGTCGATCTCCGGCGCCTCGACGCCGAGCAGGTGGAAGGCGATGCGCTGCGCGCTCTTCGGACCGACACCAGGCAGCCTGCCCAGCTCGTCGATCAGGTCCTGGACCGGGCCTTCGTACACCTGCGGCCTCTACAGCCCGGGCAGCTGGCCGCCGCCGAAGCCGCCGGAGAGCGGGCCGAGTCGATCGGCCGCCAGCTGCTGCGCATTGGCCATGGCGTCGTTGACCGCGCCGATCACCAGGTCCTGCAGCCCCTCGACGTCCTCCGGGTCGACGACCTTGGGGTCGATGGTCAGCGCGACCACCTCGCCGGAGGCCTTGATGGTGACCCGCACCAGGCCACCGCCTGCCTGGCCCTGCACCTCGGAGGCCGCGATCTCGGCCTGCGCCTCCATCACCGCCTGCTGCATCTGCTGCGCTTGCGCGAGGAGCTGCTGCATGTCGAACTGGCCATCGGGTTGCACGAAAAGTCCTTCCTGCGGGCGGGAACGTCACCGACCAGACTAGTTGTGATGTCCAGGGAGGTTGTCCTGCCCCACGTGGGTGAGTCGATGTGACAGGTGAAGGCCCCCGGTAGTGAAGTGGAGCTGTCTAGG
>NZ_JBHVAK010000105.1:0-13034 GCF_042667085.1 Nocardia sp. NPDC057353 | reverse complement strand
GGGCTGGCTCCACTTCTACAATCACCACCGAGCCCACTCCGCGATCGGAGGCCGACCACCGGTCACCCGACTGACCAACCTCCCTGGACATCACACCTAGTCCGGGCCACCTCCACCGCCGGCGGGCGGCGGGATCCGCACGACCCGATCGTCGTTCGGCCCTGGCTGCCCGCCGTCCTTGTTAACGGTCCCGACCCAGACGGCGCCGTCCGGCCCCGGCGTGGCCCCGCTGAGCCGCCCGTACTTGTCCTGGACGAAGACGGTCGGCGCCGTCGTCACCGCCCGCGACCCGGGTTCCGCCGTCACCAGCGCCAGCGCCCTGGCGTCGGTGAGCGCCACCGCGACCCCGTCGGCGGTGGTCGCGCAGCCCGCGACCCCGGGCCGATCCGGCCAGGTCCACGCGGTGATCGCGGTGTTGTCCGGCCCCAGCCGCTGCAACCGGTCCTCGGTGGCGGTGCGGTCGGTGATCCACACCCCGTCGACCGCGTCCCGGCACACGTCGCCCGCGGTGCCGATCCCGGAGAGCAGCGTCTCCGGCCGCACCCCGCCGCCGGAGCGCGGGTTGGTGATGCTCAGCACCTTGCCCGCCAGCGACCCCGGCGCCTGCGCGGCACCGGGATTCCCCGCGTCGCCGGTGAGCACGAGCAGCCGCTCCGGCGTGACGAACTCCAGCGCACCGTGGTTCCCGGTGGCGCCGCGCGGAATCCCGGTCAGGATCTCCTTGGGCGGCCCGCCCGCGGCGATCCGCACCACCCGGTTGTCCGCGGGGGTGGTGATGTAGGCGTAGATCAGCCCGTCCTCCGGGTAGGTGGGGGAGAGCACGAGGTCGTTCAGCCCGCCGTCGCCGGAGCCGTCCACCTCGATCCTGGCGACCTCCACCGCGGGCTGCTCCGGGACCACCTTCAGGATGCGCCCGGTGCGCCGCTCCGCCACCAGCGCGCCCTCGCCGATGGCGACCAGCCCGGCGGTGGGGTCGAGGCAGGTCGCGACGACCGCCGGGTCCGGGTCGATGCACGGCCCGGTCGGCCGCTGCGTCGAACTCGGCGGCTGCGTCTCGCTCGGCCCGATCTCGGCGCCGCCGAAGGTCGGCTCCGGGGTGAACGGGCTGGACGCGGAGTCGTCGAAGCGGGCGCAGCCTGCGAGCACGGTCGAAGCGAGCACCAGGCCGAGCGCCACCCGGCCGACCGCAACCACATTCATGGTTCAGACGTTACGGAAGAACTTCCCGCTACGCCGCTCCGGCCCCGAACCGGACACACCGCGGGGATCCGTCGCGCGCGCCGCCCGATCCGGCCTAGGGTGGACGGTTGTGACGGAGAAGTCGAAGGGCGCACCGGATTCCGGTGACGCAGGTCGGTCGCCGACAGGTCCCATTCCGCAGACCGGCGCCGTCGGCAATGTCGGCAGCCCCATGGATCAACACGTGACGCAGGAGTTCGCCCGCCCGAACCTGGGCAAGGAGGTCCCGCGCACCGACGACGAGCTCGGGCTCGACCCGGACGAGCTGCCCAATGCCGAGGCGCGCACCGAGATCCTGCCCACCACGGCGCCACAGCAGGCAGGCGACGACGCCGCGACCTACTCCTACGCCAGCATCCCGCCCGCCGCCAATGCCCCGACCGACCCGGACCGCCTGCGCCGCAACCGTAACGGGTACGACCGGCGCGGCACCCTCGACCTCGGGCTGTTCGTGCTCCGGCTGGTGGTCGGCGCGACCTTCGTCTACCACGGCGTGCAGAAGGCGTTCGGCTGGTTCCACGGCCCCGGCTTCGACGGCACGAAGGAGTTCCTCACCCAGGGCGGGTGGGATCAGGCCGGGGTGGCGGCGCCGCTGCTCATCGCCGCGGAGGTGGGCGGCGGGATCCTGCTCGTGCTCGGCCTGGCGACGCCGCTCGCCGCGGGCGCCGTGCTCGCCGTCATCCTCGACGCGCTCGCCTTCAAGCAGGGCATGTACCCCGGCTTCCAGTACAAGGCGGGCCCCGGCGCCGTCGAACTGGAGGCGATTCTCGCGGGCGCGACCGTCGCGGTCCTGCTCACCGGCCCCGGGCGCTGGTCGGTGGACCGCAACCGCGGCTGGGCCACCCGCCCCGGCTGGGGCTCGCTCCTCGTCCTGCTCCTCGCCGTCGCCGCGGCGGCCGTGACCTGGTGGTACCTGCACGGCGGCAACCCGCTCGCCTGACTCGGCGCCGGATCGGCACCCCCGCACCGAGGGGGTGCCGGTTCCGTTCTCACGGCACGCGCCGGACCGCGCCCTTGTCCGCCGAGGTCGCCAGCGCCGCGTACGCGCGCAGCGCCGTGGTCACCGGGCGCACCCGGTCCACCGGCTGCCACGGCCGCTCCGCGGCCTCCATCTTGGCCCGCCGCTCGGCCAGCGCCGCCTCGTCGACCAGCACCTCGAGCGTGCGGGTGGCGACGTCGATCCGGATCTGGTCCCCGTTCTGCACCAGCCCGATGACGCCGCCGCTGGCCGCCTCCGGCGAGATGTGCCCGATGGAGAGCCCGGAGGTCCCGCCGGAGAACCGCCCGTCGGTGATCAGCGCGCACTTCTTGCCGAGCCCGGCGCCCTTGAGGAAGGCGGTGGGGTGCAGCATCTCCTGCATGCCCGGCCCGCCGGAGGGCCCCTCGTAGCGCACCACGAGCACGTCACCCGGCTGGATCTGCTTGCCGAGGATCTTCGACACCGCCTCCTCCTGCGACTCGACCACCACGGCCGGGCCCTGGAAGGAGAACAGGTCCTCGTCGATCCCCGCCGTCTTGAGGATGGCGCCGTCCGGCGCGATATTGCCGCGCAGCACCACCAGCCCGCCCTCGACGGTGTAGGCGTGCTCGAGGTCACGGATGCAGCCGCCCTCGGCATCGGTGTCCAGCGACGACCAGCGGTTCTCGGTGGAGAACGGCTCGGTGGTGCGCACCCCGCCTGGCGCGGCGTGGAAGAGCTCCAGCGCCTCCGCCGACGCCTTGCCGGAGCGGATGTCCCAGGTGTCGAGCCACTCGTCGAAGCTCGCGGTGTGCACGGTGGAGACCTCCTCGTGCAGCAGCCCGGCCCGGCGCAGCTCGCCCAGGATGGCCGGGATGCCACCGGCCCGGTGCACGTCCTCCATGTGGTAGTCGGAGTTCGGCGAGACCTTGGAGAGGCAGGGCACCCGGCGGCTGATCTCGTCGATGGTGCCGAGGTCGAAGTCGATCTCGCCCTCCTGTGCCGCGGCGAGGGTGTGCAGCACGGTGTTGGTGGAGCCGCCCATGGCGACGTCCAGCGCCATGGCGTTGCGGAAGGCGTCGGCATTGGCGACGTTGCGCGGCAGCACCGCGGCGTCGTCCTCCCGGTACCAGCGGTTCGCGATGTCGACCACCACGGTGCCCGCGCGCTCGAAGAGCGCCCGGCGGGCGGCGTGCGTGGCGAGCGTGGAGCCGTTGCCGGGCAGCGCCAGCCCGAGCGCCTCGGTGAGGCAGTTCATCGAGTTGGCGGTGAACATGCCGGAGCAGGAGCCGCAGGTCGGGCAGGCGCTGCGCTCGACCTCGCCCAGCCCCTCGTCGGAGACGGCGGCGTTGGCGCTCGCCGAGATGGCGGTGATCAGGTCGGTCGGCGCCTGCGCGACCCCGCCGACCACCACCGCCTTACCGGCCTCCATCGGCCCGCCGGAGACGAAGACGGTCGGGATGTTCAGCCGCATGGCGGCGTTCAGCATGCCCGGCGTGATCTTGTCGCAGTTCGAGATGCAGACCAGCGCGTCGGCGGTGTGCGCGTTCACCATGTACTCCACCGAGTCCGCGATGATCTCGCGGCTGGGCAGCGAGTAGAGCATGCCGCCGTGGCCCATGGCGATGCCGTCGTCGACGGCGATGGTGTGGAATTCGCGCGGGACGCCACCGGCCGCCCTGACCGCGTCGGCGACGATCTCGCCGACGTTCTTGAGGTGCACGTGGCCCGGCACGAACTGGGTGTACGAGTTCGCGATGGCGACGATCGGCTTGCCGAAGTCGGAGTCGGTCATCCCGGTCGCGCGCCAGAGCGCGCGGGCGCCCGCGGCATTGCGGCCGATGGTGGTGGTGCGGGAACGAAGCGGTGGCATGGGCGTCCTCGTCTGGTCGCGGGCTGGAGCGACCGCGGCAGGCCGGTCGGAGAGAAACACGACGGCAGCACCCGCGGCGCCTCAACGGTACTCGCGCACCGGCGCCGGTCACCGCTCGCGGGTCACTCGCCCGTCGGCCGCGGCTCCGCCTCGTCCTGCGCCGCGGCGGCGCGCTCGGCCGCCGACTGCTCCCGGATCGCCTCCTCCGCCTGGGCGAAGACGTCCGGAATCCGCCCGTCGGAGGCCGCGATCAGCTCGCGCAGCCGGTCGTACCCCACCGCCGGCAGCCTGACCTCGGACCCGTCGGTGAGCCGCGCCCGCACGGCCCCGCGCTTCGGCAGCCGCACCCCGGCGACCCGCGCCCACTCCACCGACCGCGAGCCGAAGACCGTGCGCAGCTCCAGCCCCTCCGGCGTCACCGTGGTCCTGGTGCGCTCCACCCACAGCAGCACCACGATCGGCAGCAGCAGCAGCGGCCAGAGCAGGGAGGGCCAGCCGACGAAGGGGAAGAAGACGCAGAAGGTGAGGACCAGCACACCGATGTAGGCCAGCTGCGGGACCCGGATCACCCGGACGCCGGGCTCCGCGGCGCGGTGCGAACGCGGCCAGAGCAGCCAGGTCAGCACCCCGACCAGAGGGATCACCCCCCAGCGCAGCCACTGCGGCCAGTCCAGCGCGAACGCCGCCGCGAGGAACACCAGGTAGAGCACCGGCACCGCGACCGCCGCGATCCGTCTCCCGCGGCCACCCGTATCCGATCGCCCGGCGGCGATGTGGGACGATTCAGGTGGTGGCACGGACTGATGCGGTGATGACACCCCCCCATCCTCGCATTCGACCGAGCGGACTCGAGCAACCACTGTGCTCCCACATAATGGGACGGCGAGGGTCGGCTGTTTGACTCGGCGGTTCACGCGCGCTTAACGTCGAGCGCGTGAATCCAATCGAGCTTCTCGTACTCGGCCGGCGCGTCCAGCGTTGAGCACGACTCCATAGTCGATACGAAAGCTCGCGTTGCGACGCGCCACCCTCGAACAGCCATGCTGGTCGGGGGCTTTTTTGTGTTCGGGGTTCAAGACCACAAGCAGTGAGGAAAGACGGTGAGCGCACCTACCGCCAGGCCCGGGCCCTCGGCCCGCAAGCCTGCGCCTTCGGCCACTTCGCAGACACCCGTCGCGACTGCAACCGCGGCCACGCGTCGCCAGCTCCCGCCCGAGCGGGTGACCGGCGCGCAGTCCGTCGTGCGGTCGCTCGAGGAGCTCGAGGTCGACACGGCTTTCGGCATTCCCGGCGGCGCCATCCTTCCCCTCTACGACCCGCTCTTCGACTCGACCAGGGTGCGGCACGTGCTGGTCAGGCACGAGCAGGGCGCGGGGCACGCCGCCACCGGCTACGCCCAGGCCACCGGCAAGGTCGGCGTCTGCATGGCGACCTCCGGCCCCGGCGCCACCAACCTGGTGACCCCGATCGCCGACGCCCAGATGGACTCGGTGCCGATCGTCGCCATCACCGGCCAGGTCGGCCGCGGCCTGATCGGCACCGATGCCTTCCAGGAGGCCGACATCTCCGGCATCACCATGCCGGTGACCAAGCACAACTTCCTGATCACCGACGGCGCCGACATCCCGCGGATCCTCGCCGAGGCGTTCTACCTGGCCTCGTCGGGTCGTCCGGGCGCGGTGCTGGTCGACATCCCGAAGGACGTGCTGCAGGCGCAGACCACCTTCACCTGGCCACCGGAGCTGCGGCTGCCCGGGTACCGCCCGGTCACCAAGCCGCACGGCAAGCAGGTGCGCGAGGCGGCCAGGATGATCCTGGAGGCCAAGCGCCCGACGCTCTACGTGGGCGGCGGCGTGATCAAGGCCGAGGCCTCGGACAAGCTGCTGGAGCTGGCCGAGCTGACCGGCATCCCGGTGGTCACCACGCTGATGGCGCGCGGCGCCTTCCCGGACTCGCACACCCTGAACATGGGCATGCCCGGCATGCACGGCACCGTCGGCGCCGTGGCCGCGCTGCAGAAGTCCGACCTGCTCATCACGCTCGGCGCCCGCTTCGACGACCGGGTCACCGGCCAGCTGGACACCTTCGCGCCGAACGCCAGGGTCATCCACGCCGACATCGACCCGGCCGAGATCGGCAAGAACCGGCACGCCGACGTGCCGATCGTCGGCGACTGCCGCGAGGTGATCGCCGAGCTGATCGAGACGCTCAAGGCCGACCCGACCGCCTCCGGCTCCCCGCTGCTCGACCTGACCGAGTGGTGGACCTACCTGGGCGGCATCCGCGATTCCTACCCGCTGGGCTGGACCCCGCCGAGCGACGGCGCGCTCTCCCCGGAGTTCGTCATCGACACGCTGGGCAAGCTGGCGGGGCCGGACGCCATCTACTGCGCGGGCGTCGGCCAGCACCAGATGTGGGCCGCCCAGTTCATCAAGTACGAGAAGCCGCGCACCTGGCTGAACTCCGGCGGCCTCGGCACCATGGGCTACGCCGTCCCGGCGGCCATGGGCGCCAAGATGGGCGCGCCGGAGAAGGAGGTCTGGGCGGTCGACGGCGACGGCTGCTTCCAGATGACCAACCAGGAGCTCGCCACCTGCGCGGTGGAGGGCGTGCCGATCAAGGTCGCGCTGATCAACAACGGCAACCTCGGCATGGTCAGGCAGTGGCAGACGCTCTTCTACCAGGAGCGCTACTCCAACACCGACCTCGGCACGCACACCCTGCGCATCCCGGACTTCGTCAAGTTGGCCGAGGCGCTCGGCTGCCACGGCATCCGGGTGGAGCGGGAAGAGGACGTCGAGGCCGCGATCCGCGAGGCGCAGTCGATCAACGACCGGCCGGTGGTGATCGACTTCATCGTCGGCAAGGACGCCCAGGTCTGGCCGATGGTGCCCGCGGGCACCAGCAACGACGAGATCCAGGCCGCGCGCGGGATCCGCCCGCTCTTCGACGAGGACGAGCAGGCCGCCGAGCCCGCCGTGATCCACGAGGCGATGAAGCACGCGCAGAACGGACAGGAACAGTGAGCACCACGCATACGCTGAGCGTTCTGGTCGAGGACAAGCCGGGCGTGCTCGCCAGGGTCGCGAGCCTGTTCTCCCGCCGCGGCTTCAATATCGAGTCGCTCGCCGTCGGCGCCACCGAGGTGCCGGAGATCTCCCGGATGACGATCGTCGTCACCGTCGAGGACCTGCCGCTCGAGCAGGTCACCAAGCAGCTCAACAAGCTGGTGAACGTCATCAAGATCGTGGAGCAGGACCCCGACGCCTCGGTGGCCCGCGAACTGATCCTGGTGAAGGTGCGCGCCGACGCCAGTGTGCGGACCCAGGTGATCGAGGCGGTCACGCTGTTCCGCGCCAAGGTCATCGACGTCTCGCCGGACGCGCTGACCGTCGAGGCGACCGGTACCAGGTCGAAGCTCGACGCGCTGCTGCGGATGCTCGAGCCGTACGGCATCCGCGAGATCGTGCAGTCCGGTGTGGTCGCGCTCGGGCGCGGTCCGAAGTCCATCACCGCGACCCGCTAGTTCACAATCGTTCCCCGCCGCGCGGGGACTCACCGTTTCAGAAGGGACGAAACCACAGTGGCAGTCGAACTGTTCTACGACGACGACGCGGACCTCTCGATCATCCAGGGCCGGAAGGTCGCGGTCATCGGGTACGGCAGCCAGGGCCACGCGCACTCGCTGAGCCTGCGCGACTCCGGCGTCGACGTCCGGGTCGGGCTGGCCGAGGGCTCGAAGTCGCGGCCGAAGGCCGAGGAGGCCGGGCTCACCGTCGGCACCCCCGCCGAGGTGTCGGAGTGGGCCGACGTCATCATGGTGCTCGCCCCCGACACCGCGCAGGCCTCGATCTTCACCAACGACATCGAGCCGAACCTGAAGGACGGCGACGCGCTGTTCTTCGGCCACGGCCTGAACATCCACTTCGGGCTGATCAAGGCCCCGGCCTTCATCACCGTCGCCATGGTCGCCCCCAAGGGCCCCGGCCACCTGGTGCGCCGCCAGTTCGTCGACGGCAAGGGCGTGCCCGCGCTCATCGCGGTCGACCAGGACCCGAAGGGCGAGGGCCAGGCGCTGGCGCTCTCCTACGCCGCCGCCATCGGCGGTGCGCGGGCGGGCGTCATCAAGACCACGTTCAAGGAGGAGACCGAGACCGATCTCTTCGGTGAGCAGGCCGTGCTCTGCGGCGGCACCGAGGAACTGGTCAAGACCGGTTTCGAGGTCATGGTCGAGGCCGGCTACGCGCCGGAGATGGCCTACTTCGAGGTGCTGCACGAGCTGAAGCTGATCGTCGACCTCATGTACGAGGGCGGCATCGCGCGGATGAACTACTCGGTCTCCGACACCGCCGAGTTCGGTGGCTACCTCTCCGGCCCGCGGGTGATCGACGCCGACACCAAGAAGCGGATGCAGGACATCCTCAAGGACATCCAGGACGGCACCTTCGTCAAGCGTCTCGTCGCCAATGTCGAGGGCGGCAACAAGGAGCTCGAGGGGCTGCGCAAGCAGAACGCCGAGCACCCGATCGAGGTCACCGGCGCCAAGCTGCGCGGGCTGATGAGCTGGGTCGACCGGCCGATCACCGAGACCGCCTGAGTTCTCTGCACGGACAGGGCCCGGTCGCTGCGGCGACCGGGCCCTGTTTCGTCCGCGCCGGAGCCCCGCCCCCGGCCCGGCCGGTCAGCTGCTGCCGAAGGTGCCCGGCGCGACGTTGCGGGTGAACGGCTGCTGCCAGGGGTTGTTCCAGGGGTTGTTGTTCCACGGGTTGTTGTTCCACGGAGTGTTGTTCCAGGGGGCGTCGCACCGCTCCCACCAGGGGGCGTTCCGGTCCCACCAGTTGCACTGTCGCTGGAACGGGTTGAACGGGTCGTAGCGGATCTCGGTGGCGACCGGGCCAGGGGCGTGCGTCGGGGTTGCGGCGGCGGGCGCGGCGAGCGCGATCACCGGCGCGGCGGCGAGCGCGGCCGCGGCGGCCAGGCGCACCAGCGCCTTGCGGGGGGTGGTTGTCGCGAACACGGGGGTTCCTTTCGCTCCGGCGGGGAGGGTTGCCCCTCCAACCCTGCTCCCCTCACGCGGGAATAGCCAGAGTTGCTGCCCGCTTCCGGGAGGTTTTCATCCCTTCGGATGAGGTAACCCGGGTACTGCGGGTTCACTGGCTCGGGGTACCGCCGCCAGTGGTAGCCCTGTGTTCGCCAGACTCTTGCGGCCCGGTTCGGCGCGGCGGACACTGACCCGATGACAACGTCGGCTGTCTCCACCGGCTCCGCCAACCCGAACGGTCACCCGGCACCGGCCCCGAAGCGACTGCGCCGCCCGTCCCGCGCTCGGCGCTGGGGGAGTGGTCGCCGCCCGCCGACCGCGCGGATCCCGTCGCCATCCTGCAGCAGCAGGCCGCCACCCGCGTCCCCGAACTGGTCCCCATCCGGTACGCCCGCATGGTGAGCGGGATGTTCCCGTTCCTCCGCGGCGCCCCCGCCGTCATGGCCGCGGACCTGGCGGCGAGCGAGCACACCGGCCTCACCGTGCAGCTCTGCGGCGACGCCCACCCGGTCAACTTCGGCCTCTTCGCCTCGCCGGAGCGCTCCCTCGTCTTCGACCTCAACGACTTCGACGAGACCCTGCCCGGACCGTTCGAATGGGACGTCAAGCGCTTGACCGCGGGGCTCGCCGTTGCCGCCCGCGCCAACGGCCTCGACGACGCCTGCGCCGTCCGCTGCGCCGAGTCGGCCGCCACCGCCTACCGCACCGCCATGCGCGAATACGCCGCCATGGACGGGCTCTCGGTGTGGTACCAGCGCACCGACGCCGAGGCGGCCGCCGCGCTCATCCGCAAACCGGCCCGCCGCCGCCGCGTCGAACGCACCCTCGACGCCGCCCGCGCCCGCACCACGCTGCAGGCCGTCGGCAAACTCACCGAGCCGGGGCCGGACGGCCCGCGCATCCGGCACCGCCCGCCGCTGCTCGTCCCGATCGAGCAGATCGACGCCGACGCCGTCACCGCCGTCTTCACCGCCTACCGCGATTCGCTCCCCGAGGAGCGCCAGGTGCTGCTCGACCGCTACCGGGTGGTCGACGCGGCGCGCAAGGTGGTCGGGGTCGGCAGCGTCGGCACCCGCTGCTTCATCGTCCTGCTCGCCGACCGCGACACCGGCGACCCGCTCTTCCTGCAGGTGAAGGAGGCCGAGCAGTCGGTGCTCGCGGCGCACCTGGCGCCGAGCGCGCACCGGCACCAGGGTCGGCGGGTGGTGCACGGCCAGCGGGTCATCCAGTCCACGGCGGACATCTTCCTCGGCTGGTGCACCGGGCCGGAGGGGCGTTTCTTCTACTGGCGGCAGCTGCGGGACATGAAGGGCTCGGCCGACGTCGACACCATGAGCTCCGGCGTCCTCCGCGCCTACGCCGAGCTTTGCGGCCGCACCCTCGCCCGCGCCCACGCCCGCTCCGGTGACCGCGTCGCGATCGCTGCCTACCTCGGCAGCTCGGACGTCTTCGACCGCGCCATGGGCCGTTTCGCGCTGTCCTACGCCGACCAGACCATCGTCGACCACCAGCGGCTGGTGGACGCCATCGCCTCCGGCGAGGTGACGGCAGCCGAGAAAGGTTGGTAGCTCGGCGCTTCGACTTACGATTGGTCACATGGCCGTGCCGAATACCGAGCTTACGGACCTCCCCGAATTCATGACCTGGGAGGAACTCGAACAGCTGCCCGACGAGATCGCCGACCGGATCGAGCTCTGGGAGGGGCGCGTGGTCTGGGTGCGCCGCGGCCCCAAGGAGCATCAGCGATTCACCGCTCGCGCGCGCCACGCCCTCGAGCGCTGCGCCCGCAAGAGCATGTCCGATCAGCCGGAATCGTGCTGGGAGGTCGATTTCGAGACCAATGTCTTCTTGGGCACGACGGGTAAGAACGACTTTCTTACTCCCGATTTCCTCGTCTACCGCGGCCTCGGATCCTTCCAGGATGTCCGCGCCGCCGACACTCTCCTGGTCGGCGAGGTGCTGTCGCCGTCGAAGACGCAATCCGACATGGAGTCCAAGAAGGCCCGCTATGCCGGTGCGGGCATCCCGTGGTACTGGGAGATAACGCTCGCGCGCACCGAGAGTGCCATCGCCACCGTGCGCGCCTACGCCCTGGAGACCGGCCACGGTGTTCTTCCGGCCGGAGTGCGTCCGCTCCGCCCCGCGAACTACCTCGTAGCGGGTGAATGGACCGCGTCCGACGAGGACGGCATCCGGATCGAGTTCCCGTTCCCCATCGACATCCCCTGGTCCGAGTTGGCGTACTGACTACGCTCGGGCGAATGTCGTCGAGCAGTGACCTCTCCTACGATGCCGTCCCGCCCGAGCAGGTCCGGATGATCGACCTGTTCGCGGGGCCGGGGGGACTGGATGTCGCGGCGCGCTGGCTGGGGATCCCGGCGGTGGGGATCGAGTGGGATCGGGACGCCTGCCTGACCCGGGTGGCGGCGAAGCTCGGGACCAGGCACGCCGATGTGCGCGACCTCGCGCTGCTGCACCGATTCCCCGAGGCCGAGATCCTGACCGGCGGCCCACCCTGCCAGACCTTCTCGGTCGCGGGCTCGGGCGCGGGGCGGCGGGCGCTCGATCAGGTGCTGCACTTCGTCGAGCGCATGTGCGCAGGCATCGATATCGGCGCCGAGGTCGATGCCCTGGACGACCCGCGAACGGGGTTGATCCTGCAGCCGCTGCGGTGGGCGCTGGCGGCGGGCGCGGCGGGGCGGCCGTTCCGCACCATCGTGCTGGAGCAGGTCCCGACCGTGCTGCCGGTCTGGCGAGCGATCGGGGCGGCACTGGAGCAACACGGGTACCTGACCGACGTCGACGTGCTCCGCACCGAACAGTTCGGCGTGCCGCAGACCCGCCGCCGCGCGATCCTGGTGGCCCGCCTCGACGGCGCGGCGCTCCTCCCGGCGGCGACCCACCGCCCGTACAGCAAGCGGACGCCGCGCGACCAGGGCAGCGCCGCCCACCTGCCGTGGGAGACGATGGCGCGCGCCCTCCCCGAGCGGCACGCGCCGTTCTCGGTGGTCTCGAACTACGGGACCGGCGGCAACCCGAAGCTGCGCGGGCGGCGCGCGTCGAGCGAGCCCTCGGCCACGGTGACGAGCAAGGTCGGCCGGAACCGCGTGCTGCGGGACGGCGAGGACCAGCCCCGGTTCAGCCCCGGGGAGGCCGGGCGGCTGCAGACCTTCCCGCTCGACTACCCGTGGCGCGGAGCGGACCGGTATCAGCAGGTGGGCAATGCCATTCCGCCGCGGCTCGGCGCGCACATCCTGGCCGCCGCGGTGTTCGGCGGGAGGCCGCGCGGGTCGGAGTTGGACCGGGCGGTGGACCGCTCCTGGTTCGACGTGGCGGAGGGCGGGCACATCGTCGGCCTCGAGGAATTCGCCGCTCCCCGCGCGGTGCCCGCGCGCGTGAATCAGCCCGGGCTGTGGGAAACCGGCCTCGTGGCCGCCGGGGCGCCGCGCGCCGTTGCCGGAAATTCTCAGGAATGACCGGGGCTGCCATATTCCCGGCATCGCGCGCCGCTTCCGCCGCCGCGGATGCCCCGGCAGCAGCACCGATATCACTCGATGCCACGTCATCTACCTCACACTTCCACCCTCCTTTCCAGGTGGAGGAATCCCGGGACACCTGGCAAGGTGGAGTACGAGACCAGGAGTTGCACCAGAAGTTTCCTGGCTCGTCTACAGGAAAGTATGAAATGGCTCAAGGCATTGTGAAGTGGTTCAACAGCGAGAAGGGCTTCGGCTTCATCGCACAGGACGGCGGGGGCCCCGACGTCTTCGTGCACTACTCGGCTGTGAGCGGCAGCGGCTTCCGCTCCCTCGACGAGGGGCAGCGGGTGGAGTTCGAGATCGGGCAGGGCCAGAAGGGCCCGCAGGCGCAGGACGTGCGCGTCGTCGCCTGATCCTCGATCGGACTTCGCGGCGGCCCCGTAC
>NZ_JBHVAK010000104.1:0-13263 GCF_042667085.1 Nocardia sp. NPDC057353 | reverse complement strand
CGTCACGCGCGCGGCGGGCCCCGTCTGTTCTCAGCGCTGCCGACGCCGGTAGCGCACCCGGCACGGCTGGGCCAGCTGCACCACCATCTTGCTGTGGTCGTTGCGGTAGCTCTCCGATGGCTGCGTCATCTCGAACTCCCAGTCCCGGAGCAGCACCGAGAAGATCGCCTTGAGCTGCATGAGCGCGAAGGCCGCGCCGACGCAGCGGTGCCTGCCCGCGCCGAACGGGATCCAGGTCCAGCGGTTGAGCAGGTCCTCCTGGTTCGGGTCGATGTAGCGGCCGGGGTCGAAGGAGTCCGGGTTCGGGAAGTCCTCCGGCAGCCGGTTCGAGATGGCCGGGGTCGCCGCCACCAGGTCGCCCTCGGCGATCTCGGTGCCGCAGACCTCGAACGAGTCGCGCGCCACCCGCATCAGGATGATGAGCGGCGGGTGCAGCCGCAGCGTCTCCTTGAGCACCGCCTCCAGCTGCGGGATCTGCCGCAGCGCGTTGAAGCTCACCGCCGACCCGTCGGCGTACAGCTCGTCCAGCTCCTTCACCACGCCGGAGAGCACCTCGGGGTGCCGGAGCAGCTCGATCACCGACCAGGCCGCGGTGCCGGAGGTGGTGTGGTGCCCGGCGAACATCATGGAGATGAAGATGCCGGTGATCACGCTGGCGTCGAAGCGCGGGTTGCCGTCGTCGTCCGGGACCGAGATCAGCACGTCGAGCAGGTCCCGGTCCTCCTTGCCCGCCGGGTTCGCCCGCCGCTGGTCCATGATGGCCTGCACCAGGTCGACCAGGGCGGCGCGGGCCTCGTCGCGGATCCGGAAGCTCTCGATCGGCAGGTACGGGTCCACGTAGGCGAGCGCGTCGGTGCCGCGCTCCAGCTCGTGGTAGAGCTTGGCGAACCGGATATCCAGCTCCTCGCGGAACTTGGGGCCGATCAAACACGCCGACGAGGTGTAGATCGTGAGCTCGGCGAAGAACTCGAGCAGGTCGATCTCGCCCTCGTCACCCCAGTCCGCGATCATCCGCTCGACCTCGCGCTCGATGGTCGCGGCGTGGCCGCGCATCTGGTCGGCGCGCAGCGCGGAGTTGTGCAGCATCTCCTTGCGCCGCTCCGGGCTGGCGTCGAAGACCACGCCCTCGCCGAAGATCGGCTTCATGAACGGGTAGGCCGCGGCCTGGTCCAGGTCCTCGTCGGCGGAGCGGAAGAAGAACTCGTTCGCCTCGGCGCCGGTGAGCAGCAGCACCTTCTTGTCCGCCAGCTGGAACGAGCCCACGTCACCGCACTCGGAGCGGATGCGCTTCATCAGGGCGATCGGGTCGGTGCGGAACTCCTCGAGATGGCCGTGCTCGTGCTCGCCACCGGAGACCCGTCGCGGTTTCACCGGACTCATCGGAAATCCTTCCCCAGGTTGCTGTCCAGACATATGATGGACACCTGTCTGGACAGTACTACGGCCGTGATGGCCAAGCAAGGAAGAAAGCGCTCGTCCGGCGAGAGGTGAACCGTGCAGAAACGCAATGACGCGTCGGCAAAATCGCAGGCCGCTGTGTTCTGGTCGCTGGTCCGCTACAAGGTGGCGGCACTGGGGATGGTCGCTCTTCTCCTAGCCGTGGCGGGGTTGTCGCTGGCGCTGTTCGCCGGGCGCTTCCAGGAGACCGTCGCGCTCACCGTCGAGGCGCCGCGCAGCGGGCTGGTGCTCGACCCGGACGCCAAGGTGCGGGTGCGCGGGGTGGAGATCGGCACGGTCGCCTCGGTCGAGTCCATCGGCGACACCGCGCGGCTGGAGCTGCGGGTCGACCCGGAGCGGCTGGAGCTGGTGCCGAGCAATGCCACGGTCGACATCCGCTCGACGACCGTCTTCGGCGCCAAGTACGTGAACTTCGTGGTCCCGGAGGATCCGGCGCCGACCGCCATGCGGCCGGGCACGCTGCTGCGCGCCGCCGCGGTGACGGTCGAGTTCGACACGCTCTTCCAGCGGCTCAGCAGGCTGCTCGCCGCGGTCGACCCGGCCAAGCTCAATGCCACGCTGACCGCTATCGGGCAGGCGCTGGACGGCCGCGGGGCCGAGCTCGGCGCGCTGCTCACCCGCTCCGACGCCTACCTCGCCGAGCTGAACCCCAGCCTCCCCGCGCTGGAGCGCGACCTCGCCGCCACCGCCCAGGTGACCGGTTTGTACGCCGACACCGCGCCCGACCTGCTGCGCACCGTCGACAACGCCACCGTCACCGCGGCCACCATCGCCGAGCGCTCGCAGGGCGTGGACGCCATGCTGCTCGGGCTCATCGGGTTGTCCGACACCGGCACCGCCGTACTCGGCGAGAACGAGCAGGCGCTGGTCGAATCGCTGGCGCTCCTTCGCCCGACCGCCGAGCTGCTTTATGAATACAAGCCGGTGCTGTACTGCCTGGTGGTAGGGATCAACAACGCCATGCCGCTGGCCGAGTCGCTCTTCGGCGGCAACAAGCCCGGCGCCTCGTTCTTCGCCAGCTTCATGTACGGCGCCCCCGCCTACCAGTACCCGCAGGACCTGCCGAAGGTGAACGCCACCGGCGGCCCGAACTGCAGCGGCGTGCTGGACCGGGTCCCGAACAGCCATGCCGACTACATCGTCACCGACACCAACGAGGGCCCGCCCTTCGTGCCCTCCACCCGGATCACCCCCAACCTGCCGTCGGTATTCCGGCTGCTCTTCGCCGGGATGCCCGGCGTCTGAATCGTGAGGAGACACATGGCTGAGTTGACCGGCCGCGGTGCCGTCGTCGTCGGCGGGACCAGCGGGATCGGCCGCGCCGTCGCCGCCGCGCTCGCCGCCGAAGGGGCGGGGGTGGTGGTGAACGGCCGCTCAGTGGATGCGGTGGACCGCGTCGCCGCCGAGCTCGGCGCCGTCGGTATCGCAGGCTCCGCCGCCGACCCGCAGGTGGCCGACCGGCTGATCGGTGCGTGCGTCGCGGAGTTCGGCGCGGTCGACGTGCTGGTCAATTGCGCGGGCATCGCCGAGCCGGAGGGCTCCTCGATCGTCACCGTGCGCCCCGACGAATGGCGCACCCTCCTCGACTCCCACCTGGAAACCGTCTTCACCACCTGCCGCGCCGCCGCCCCGCTCATGGTGGACCAGGGCCGCGGCACCATCATCAACACCAGCTCCTTCGCCTACCTCGGCGACTACGGCGGCACCGGCTACGCCGCGGGCAAGGGCGCCGTCACCAGCCTCACCCTCGCCATCGCCGCCGAACTCCGCGAACACGCCATCCGCGCCAATGTCATCTGCCCCGGCGCCCGCACCCGCCTCTCCACCGGCGACGCCTACGAAGCCAAGATCCACGAGCTCCACCGCCGCGGAATGCTCGACGAACTCTCCACCCGGGGCGCCTTGGACGCCCCACCCCCCGACTACGCCGCCCAGCTCTACCTCTACCTCGCCACCGACCGAGCCAAGGACGTCACCGGCCAGATCTTCATCGCCGCAGGCAATTTCGTCGGCCGCTTCGACCGCCCCACCCCGACCATCGTCGCCTACCGCGACCACAACGGCGAGCCGCCCTGGACCCTGGACGACCTGGAGCGCAAGGTCCACTGACCTGAGCTGTCTTCCACGCGATGATGTTGCGACGAGAACTGGTCGAGCGGACGCGCCTCGGCGCGCTGCTCGCGGAAGCGGACCGCGATTTCGCCCCGCAACGCAAGGAGAGGAGGGGCAGCTCATGAGCAAGGACGATGCCCCGGATCGGCGGCTGAGCGCCGACGACTACGAGCGAATGGCCGATGACTACGCCGCGAACCCCGTGCGCGACACGGAAATACTCGGCCCGGTAGAGGTCGGTCTCACGGTCCTGCGCAAGGGCCGCCCATCGGGTACGAAGCCGGGAAAGACGCCGGGCCAGTCCGTCCGCCTCCCGGCGGCACTCCGGGATCGCCTCGCCGCCCGCGCGGAACGCGAAGCCGTTTCGCAGAGCGAGGTCATCCGCAGGGCGGTCGCCGAGTACCTGGACCGGCACGCCGGGTAGCGCGGAAGCGGGGAACGTCGCGGACCTGGCGATACGCTGGGCGCACCAGATCGCCCGGCCGAGAGGCAGGAGCCGCTATGCCGCTGTCGCACCCGTCCGACCCCCACCCGCACCGCCCGGCGGAGGTGGCGGTGAACCCGGTTTTCACCAGGGAACCCATCACCGTCCCGCGGGACCGCATGCCGGACGGGGAACTGGACAGCGATGTCGCGTACCAGGTGGTGCACGACGAATTGATGCTGGACGGCAATGCCAGGCTCAATCTGGCGACCTTCGTGACCACCTGGATGGAGCCGTCCGCGCAGAAGCTCATGCAAGAGTGCTTCGACAAGAACATGATCGACAAGGACGAGTACCCGCGCACCGCGGAGTTGGAGCAGCGCTGCGTGCACATGCTCGCCGACCTGTGGAACGCCCAGGACCCGGCGACGGCGCCCGGCTGCTCGACGACCGGGTCGAGCGAGGCGTGCATGCTGGCCGGGCTGGCGCTGAAACGCCGGTGGCAGCAGCAGCGCAGGGCGGCCGGGCTCTCGGCCGATAAGCCGAACCTGGTGATGGGCGGCAATGTCCAGGTGTGCTGGGACAAGTTCGCCAACTACTGGGATGTCGAGCCCCGGCTGGTGCCGATGGCGGGCGACCGCTACCACCTGACCGCCGAGGCCGCGCTCCCGTACTGCGACGAGAACACCATCGGCGTCGTCGCCGTCCTCGGCTCCACCTTCGACGGCAGCTACGAGCCGGTCGCCGAGATCTGCGCCGCGCTGGACCGGCTCGAAAAGGACAGGGGCTGGAACATCCCGGTGCACGTGGACGGCGCCTCGGGCGCCATGATCGCCCCGTTCTGCGACCCGGACCTGGTCTGGGACTTCCGCCTCCCGCGCGTCGCCTCGATCAACACCTCCGGGCACAAGTACGGCCTGGTGTACCCGGGCGTCGGCTGGGTGCTCTGGCGCGACACCCCCGCGCTCCCGGACGACCTCATCTTCCGGGTGAACTACCTCGGCGGCGAGATGCCGACCTTCGCGCTCAACTTCTCCCGACCCGGCGCCCAGGTGGTCGCCCAGTACTACAGCTTCCTGCGGCTCGGCCGCGCCGGCTACACCCGCATCCAGGGGTACTGCCGCGAGGTCGCCACCGAACTGGCCGCGCGGATCGCCGCGCTCGGCCCGTTCCGCCTGCTCACCGACGGCAGCGAACTCCCGGTCTTCGCCTTCACCCTGGCCGAGGGCGAATCCGGCTACTCGGTCTTCGACGTCTCCGCCGCGCTGCGCGAACACGGCTGGCTGGTCCCCGCCTACACCTTCCCGGCCGACCGGGAGGACCTGGCGGCGCTGCGCGTCGTGGTGCGCAACGGCTTCACGCACGACCTCGCGGGTCTCCTGCTCGAAGCGCTCGAGCAGGTCATGCCGCGGCTACGCACCCAGGAGCGCCCGCAGCACGACACCGCCGGCTTCGCGCACACCTGAGCAGGCACTCGCTCCCGGTAGGGCGAATGTTTGCGGCCGGGAGCGGCAGGTAGGACGGCGCGCATGGCGACGAACGGCAGGTGATGGCGACGTGATCGAGAACCCGCCCACCCGCCCGGCAGGCAGGCGCGCTCCCCGCGAGCCGGGAAAGCGGGGGGCGGTCGAGGTGCGGCCGGGCCGCCTCGTGGTCGACACCGACGATCTGGCTGCGGCCGAGACCCACCTGGGCAGGTTCTTCGCGGCGCTGCGCTTCGGCTCACCGAGCGCGCGGGCGGGCGCGCGGATGGTGCGCCAGCAGGTCGGCGCGGCCTCGCACGCGACCCTGCGGTTCGGGACCGACGTCGCCTACAGCACGGAGCCGATCGGGTGCTGGAGTGTCCTGCTCGTCCGGGACGGCACCGCGCAGGTGCGGCTCACCGGCGCCGAACCGGTGGCGCTTCGCCGCGGTGCGGTGCTGGCGCTGGAGCCACCCGATCGCCCGCACAGCGGCGTCATGCGGCACGCCGCGTACGACCTGATCACCCTGGAACCCGAGCTGCTCGCCCGCGTCGCGGACCTGAGCCCGCGGGAGCGGCCGCCGCGGCTCGGCGCCAACGCCCCGGCGAGCGCTGCGGCCGCCCGGCGCCTGGCAGGCGCGATCGAGCACTTCGGCGCCAACGCCGCGGCGCTCGCGGGCAATCCGCTGACGACGGCCACCGCCGCGGATTTTCTCGCCGCGGTCGCCCTCGACGCCTTTCCCGCCACCGCGGGCGAGCCGACGCACGTCGACCGCAACGACACGCACTCCGAGACGGTGCGCCGGGCGATCGCCTTCATGGAAACCCGTGCCGCGGAGGATATTTCGCTGGCCGACATCGCCTCCGCGGCGTACGTGACGATCCGCGCGGTGCAGCTGGCGTTCCAGCGGCACCTGCACACCACGCCGGTCCAGTATCTGCGCCGCATCCGGCTCGACTGCGCGCACGCCGACCTGCTCGCCGCCGCGCCCGGTGGCGGCGAGACGGTCACCGCCATCGCGTATCGGTGGGGTTTCGTCAATCCCGGCCGCTTCGCCGGCTACTACCGGCAAGTCTACGGCTGCACGCCGCACCAGACCTTACTCCGCTGAGCCGGGGTGACCGTCAGGGTGTGCGGTTTCCGATTGGTTCGCGAACGGAGGGGTGATGACCGGCGATGCGGGGTACGGCCGCTCGGACCGGGTCGGTGATCCGGCGGTCGTGCAGCAGGTATTCGAGCAGCTCCCGATGATGGCGGCCGCGCTGGCGGGCACGGATCTGCGGTACGTGGCGGTCAACGGCGCCACCCGCGTGTTCGCCTGCCGTGATCGCATGCTCGGACGGCCGCTCATGGAGGCCGTTCCCGAGGTGGCGGGGCAGCGTGTCCATGCGGTCTACCGCGAAGTGCTGACCTCGGGGCGACCGCAATCGCTGCGGGAGTGGCGCGCGCGGCTCGACGTGCCCGGTTCCGGGCCGGTGGAGATATTCGTCGATATCGACGTCACGCCGTGGCGCGATCACGACGGCGAGGTCGCGGGGGTGATCGTGACCGCCGTCGATGTGACCGAGCGGGTTCGCGAACGGCAGGCCGCCCAGGAGCGGTGAGCGCGGCCGAGCAGCGCTTCGAGCGGGCCCGCGACGTCATCGACGCCATGCAGCGCGCGCTGCTGCCGCGCGGGGTCCCGGTGCTGCCCGGCCTGGAGATCGCCGCCAGCTACCTGCTCGCCGACACCGAGACCGCCGCGGGCGGCGACTGGTTCGACGCGGTCGCGCTGCCGGGCGGCCGGGTCGCGCTGGTGGTCGGGGACGTGGTCGGCCACGGCGTGCAGGCCTCGGCGATCATGGGTCAGCTCCGGGTGCTGCTGTGGGACCGGCTCTCCGAGACCGGCGACATGGCCCTCGCCCTGGAGGCGGTGGACCGGCTCGCGCTGCGGGTGCGCGCGGCCAGGGCGGCCACGGTGTGCGTGGTCGTGCTCGACTTCGGCACCGGCGAGCTCGGCTACGTCACCGCGGGCCATCCGCCTCCGCTCATCGTGCCCGCGGCCGGGCAGCCCCGCTACCTGCCCCCGACCGGAGCCGGGCCGCTGGCGACGAACGGCGCGTTCCACCTCGGCCATGACCTCATCGACCCCGGCGACCTGGTGCTGCTCTACACCGACGGCATCCTGGAACGACCCGGCCGCGAGCTGGCCGGTGCGTCGGTGGAGCTGGCCCAGGTCGCCGCGGACGTGGCGGCCGACCGCGCCCTCGCCTCGTCCGAGCCGACGACGGTGGAGCGCGTCGCGGTCCAGACCCTCGAGCTGCTGACCCGCGCCACCGGCCACACCGACGACATCACCCTGCTGGTCGCGCAGCGCACCGCGCCGGTCACGGGCTTCGCGGCCGTCGCGCCCGCCGTGTCGGAGACCGTCGCCGAGGTCCGCACCGCGCTGGCGAAGTGGCTCGACGCCGCGCACATCGGCGCCGCGGACGCGCACGCCGTGCAGCACGCGGTCGGTGAGCTGGTGACCAATGCGGTCGAGCACGCCTACCGCGATGCCGGCCGCCCCGGCCCGGTCGAGGTCACCGCCGAGATCGTCGGGACCGGCGACCTGCGCGTCCTGGTGCGTGACGAGGGCCGCTGGCGGGAACCCGCCGCCGATCCCGCCGGTTACCGTGGCCGCGGCCTGGCGATGGTCGGCAGGCTCGTCGACGCCTGCGCCGTCGAGCATCCCGGCGGCTGCACCGAGGTGCACCTCGACCACCAGCTGCAGCGCCCGGCCCGGCTGCTCACCGCCGATACCCTGTCCCCGGGGCCGGTCGCCGTGCCGGACGCGGCCGCGGCGCTGCGGATCGAGCACGAGGGCCCCGGCAGGCTGCGCATCGCGGGCCCGATCGATGCCACCACCACGGGCCGAGGTCGCCGCGGCCATGGCCGCCGCAGGCGCGGGCGGTACCCGCGCGCTGACCGTCGACCTCTCCGCCGTCACCCACCTGGCCAGCGCCGGGGTGGCGATGCTGCACGAGCTCGACGTCCGCAGCCTCGCCGCCGGGACCGAGCTGCGGCTGCGCGCGCCCGCGGGCAGCCCGGCAGGCCAGGTCCTCACCCTCGTGGCGCTGCCGCATGCCTCCGACTGAGGACACCCGCGCCGTGCGCTTCGCCAGTTCCGACCTCGACGTGGTCGAGGACTTCCTGAGCCGGGCCTACGCGCGGGTCCGCTTCGACAGCGCCGCCGCCGCGGACCCGACCACCCTCGACCGGATCCAGCTGGGGCCGGGGGTGACGCTGGACCGGCTGCGGTTCGGCGCCGCCATGACCTACGCGGTGGACCCGCTCGGCACCTGGTCGGTCTGCTCGGTGCACCGCGGGGTGGTCGAGCACACCGGCCCCGCCGGTGACAGCGTCGCCATCGGGCCGGGCAGGCTCGCGCTCCTCGCCCGCCCCGACGAGCCCGCCACCGGCAGGCTGAACCGGACCTGGGACGACATGCTCTCGATCGACCCGCTGCTGCTGACCCGGGTGGCAGGCTCCGATCCCGGCGGCGCTCCGGTCCGCCTTCTCGGCCACCGACCCCTCCCCAGCGGCGCCCGGATGTTGGCCGGAGTCATCGAACAGATTCGGCTCGCCGCTGCGGGCCCGGACTCCCCGCTGGTCACCCAGACCCTCGCCACCTACGTCGCGACCGCGGTCGCGCAGGTCTTCCCGACCGACAGCGCGGACGAACGCGCCCGCGACCGGCGCGACGCCCGTCCCGAGACCGTGCGGCGTGCCGTCGCTTTCATCGAGACCAACGCCCGCGCCGACCTCACCATCACCGAGATCGCCGCGGCCGCCTTCGTCACCCCGCGCGCGGTCCAGCTCGCCTTCCGCACCCACCTCGGCACCACCCCGATGGCCTATCTGCGCCGGATCCGGCTCGCCGGGGCGCACGAGCAGCTCCGGCGAGCCGCCGCCGACAGCACCGAGAGCGTCACCTCGATCGCGCGGGACTGGGGGTTCGCGCACCCGGGGCGGTTCGCCGCGGCCTACCGGCAGGCCTACGGCCGGTCTCCGCGCGAGACCATGCGGAGGTGACCGCGGCGGTGCCCCGACGCGCGCCGCCGGCGTCGTCGACGCCCTACAGCTCACCCGCCCGCCGCCACGACTCCCGCTCGGCCCCGAACGCCGCCGACTGCCTGCCGCGGAACTCCGCGATGGATCCCGACTCCTTGTCGAGGAACGCGCGGTACTCGGCGAGCGAGAAGTGCCCGTCCTCGGTGCGCACGTCCCCGGTGAAGTCGGCGCGCAGGTCGAGCAGTTCGTCCGCCTCGACCGGGTACCAGCGGATGCGGTCGAAGAAGCGGAGCAGCCAGGGATCGTCGCCGCCGGTCGCGCGGTGGTTCCAGACCTGGGTGGTGCGGCCGACGAACTGGTACCCGCCCGGCCCCTCCATGCCGTAGATGCACATGTACGCACCGCCGATGCCGACGGCGTTCTCCGGGGTCCAGGTGCGGGCCGGGTTGTACTTGGTGGTGACCAGGCGGTGCCTGGGGTCGGTGGGGGTGGCGACCGGCGCGCCCAGGTAGACGTCGCCGAGCCCGAGTACCAGGTACTCGGCGTCGAAGACGGTGTCGTAGACCTCCTGCACCGTCTCCAGGCCGTTGACCCGCCGGATGAACTCGATGTTCCACGGGCACCACGGCGCGTCGGCGCGCACGCCGTGCATGTAGCGGGTGATGGCCTCGCGGGTGGCGGGGTCGTCCCAGGAGAGCGGGAGGTGCACGGTCCGGCTGGGGACCACCAGGTCGCTCGCGGCGGGGATGGCGGTCTCGGCCTCGGCGAGCAGGTCGAGGAGGCGGGGGACCGGGAGGAGCGCGGGGTCGGTGCGGACTTGCAGCGAGCGGATGCCGGGGGTGAGTTCGGTGATGCCGCGCGGGCGGTCGGTGTTCAGGTGCTCGTACAGGGCGTGCACGCGGGCGCGGAGCGCGAGGTCCAGCGTCATTTCGCCGTACTCGACGAGGACGCCGTCGTCGCCCGCGCGCCGGTACGTCACCGAGGTCTCGTCGTCGACGTGGCCGCGGCGCAGCACCCCGTCGTCGCCGTCGCCGCCGGTGCTGAGCACGATCGGGAAACCGGCACGGCGTTTCCGGCCCAGCTCGCGCAGCGGGGCGGTGGTGGCGCCGCGGACCGGGACGAAGCGCACGGTGTCGCCGGGGGCGAGCTGGCCGAGCTTCCAGCGGTCGGCGGCGGTCACCGTGACCGGGCAGACGAAACCGCCCAGGCTGGGGCCGTCCGGGCCGAGCAGGATGGGGGTGTCGCCGGTGAAGTCCAGTGCGCCGACGGAGTACGGGGTGTCGTGGATGTTCGACGGGTGCAGCCCGGCCTCGCCGCCGTCCGGGCGGGCCCAGGCCGGTTTCGGGCCGATCAGCCGGACGCCGGTGCGGTCGGAGTTGAAGTGCACCTCGTACGGGGTCGCGTAGAGGGTGTCGATGTCGGCGCGGGTGAAGAACTCCGGGGCGCCGTGCGGGCCCTCGGTGACGGCGAGCTGCCAGTGTCGGGTGAGCGCGGGCTGGTGCTCCATCGGGACCGCGCCGGTGGGGGTGCTCACCGGTTCGCCCAGCCGCAGTACCTCGCCCTCGCGGAGCACGCCGCCGGTGCTGCCGCCGAACTTGCCGAGCGTGAAGGTCGCGGTGCTGCCGAGGTATTCGGGCAGGCCGAGGCCGCCCGCGATGAGTACGTAGACCCGGAGGCCCGGTCCGGTGACGGCGCCGACCTCCAGCGTGCCGCCCGCGGGGACGGTGACCGCCCGCCACTGCGGGACCGGCTCGCCGTTCACCGTGACCGGTGTCGGTGCGCCGGTCACGCAGACGGCGGTGGCGCGCTCGAAACGCAGTGCGGGGCCTACGAGGGTGCACTCCAGCCCCGGTGCGCCCTCGGGGTTTCCGACGGCGCGATTGCCGAGGCGGAAGGAGAGGTCGTCCATCGGGCCCGACGGGGGGACCCCGACGTGCCAGTAGCCGGTGCGGCCTGGCCAGTCCTGGACCGTGCTCAATGGGCCGGGCCGCACGACGGTGACCGTCGGCGGCTCGCCGGGCGCAGCCTGCCACTCGGTGCCGGGGGCGGCGGGCCGGGCGAGCGGCTTCCACGGCACGCCGGTGTGCGCGGTCGCCGCCGGTTCGGTGAAGACGCTCATCGGGTCACCACCATGCGCACCGGCGTCGGGTCGAAGCCGTTGCACGGGTTGTTGATCTGCGGGCAGTTGGAGACCAGCACCAGGGTGTCGATCTCGGCGCGCAGCGTCACCGACTTGCCGGGCGCGGAGAGCCCGTCCACGATGCCGAGCGTGCCGTCCGGCTCCACCGGGACGTTCATGAACCAGTTGATGTTCGAGACCAGGTCCCGCTTGCCGAGCCCCCACTTCAGTGCCTCGGTGAGGAAGTTCTCCACGCAGGCGTGCTGGTGCCTGGTGTGCTGCCCGTAGCGCAGCGTGTTCGACTCCTGCGAGCAGGCGCCGGCCAGGGTGTCGTGGTTGCCGACCTCGTCGGCGAGCACCGTCATGAGCGCGGCGCCGGAGTCGGTGCGCAGCACGCTGCCTGTGGTCAGGAAGATATTGCGCTGCGCGGTCACCGTCGCCTGCGCGCTGTACCGCTCGCCCGCGGGGTCGGCGGCGGAGTAGAGCAGGCAGTCGACGGCCTGGTTGCCGTGCAGGTCGATGATGCGGAGCTGCTCGCCCGCGCGCACCACGGTGGACCAGGGCGCGCAGGCGGCGACGGTCTCGTCGCGGACGAGCGTTTCGGTGCTGGTCATGCCGGGACCCCCTGGTTGCGGGCGGCGGTCCAGGCCGCCTCGGTGTTGTCGACGGCCCGCAGATACTCCGGGTCCGGATTCGGTTGCAGTGCGAGGTCGTCCGGCGCGGCCCAGGCGACTACGTCCAGCTCGGCGGCCGGGCGCTCGTCCAGCGGGTGGCCGCCGGACGCCAGCAGCAGGGTGACCGGCAGGTGGATCAGCAGGTCGAGCGCGGCGCCGGGCTCGGCGCTGCCGGTGCTCACCAGCCCGCCGTCGGCATCGACCCGGACCCCGCGGAAGAAGGAGAGCGTGGGCCCGACATCGGCGGGCGCCAGCCCGTGCTTGGCCGCGCCCAACCGCAGCGCCTGCCTGACCTCGGGGGTCGGTCCGCAGAGCGCGTCGTGGTGGCCGGAGGTGTCGGCGAGCACCGTGGCCAGCACCCGGCCCTGGTCGGAGAGGAGCGGGTGGCCGGTGCCGAGGTACGCCTGCCACGGGACCTTCAGGGTGTCGGCGACGTTCAGCCGCTCCCACGGCGCCTCCGCGCGGAGCAGCAGCAGGTGCGCGCAGGCGGCGCCGGTGGGGTCGGTGAGGCGGATTCTGGTGCCGCGGCCGAGGACTCGCGTCAGGTAGCCGCCCGCCGGGATGCGGTCGCGGAGCACGACCGTCGCGGGGTCGATGCCCGCGGGCAGCTCGGGTCCGGGAAGCGCCGCGGCGGCCGCCTGCGCGCGGGCGTGCGCCCTGGCGGCTGTGGTCGAATCGGTGCTGGTCATCGAGGCTCCTGACAGTTCGAGCGCCGCTCGGGATAGCGGTCGGGTGGCATCGGCACGGTGTGGATCGGGGACGATCGTTGTCGTCGCTGGGTGGAACGGGCCGAGCGTCGCGGATGGAAGGTGGACCGGGGCCGGGCCGGTGGTCGCCGGATGGTTCGGCGCGCACCGGCGCGGCACCCGTGCGGATTACGGGACGAGGGCGGGGGCGGGCTTGTTCGCCACGGTGCGGTAGATGGCGAAGCCGACGCCGACGGCGAGCAGCACGAAGAGCGGTGCGGCCCAGAGCATCCAC
>NZ_JBHVAK010000103.1:0-13308 GCF_042667085.1 Nocardia sp. NPDC057353 | reverse complement strand
CCCCGAAGGTGCCCGGCCCGGAAGGTGAAGCGGGAGAAACTACTTCGTCGGCGCGAACGCCTCCTCGATGATCTCCGCCTGCTCGACGGCATGCACCTTGCTCGACCCCGACGACGGGGCCGACATGGCCCGCCGCGAGATGCGGCGGAGCCGGCCCAGCCGCTCGGGGAGCAGCTCGGGCAGGTTCAGGCCGAAGAAGGGCCAGGCGCCCTGGTTGGCGGGCTCCTCCTGGACCCAGGCCAGGTCGGTGGCGTTGGGGTAGCCGTCGAGCGCCTCGTTCAGCCGGTACTTGGGCAGCGGGTACAGCTGCTCGACCCGGACGATGGCGACGTCGTCGCGCTTCTGCTTCGCCTTCTCGGCGGCCAGCTCGTAGTAGAGCTTGCCGCTGGTGAGCAGCACCCGCTTGACCTTCGAGCGGTCGCCGGTGCCGGTCTCGTAGGCGGGCTCGTCGAAGACCGAGCGGAACTTGGACTCGGTGAAGTCCTTGATGTCCGAGACCACGGCCTTGTTGCGCAGCATCGACTTCGGGGTGAAGACGATGAGCGGGCGGCGGATGCCGTCGTGCGAGTGCCTGCGCAGCAGGTGGAAGTAGTTCGCCGGGGTGGACGGCACCGCGACGGTCATCGAGCCCTCGGCGCAGAGCTGCAGGAAGCGCTCGATCCGGCCGGAGGTGTGGTCCGGGCCCTGGCCCTCGTGGCCGTGCGGCAGCAGCAGCACGACATCGGAGAGCTGGCCCCACTTGGCCTCGCCGGAGGAGATGAACTCGTCGATGATCGACTGCGCGCCGTTGACGAAGTCACCGAACTGCGCCTCCCAGAGCACCAGCGCCTCCGGGTTGCCGAGCGAGTAGCCGTACTCGAAGCCGACGGCGGCGTACTCGCTGAGCGCGGAGTCGTGCACCGCGAACCAACCGGGGTTCTCGCTGCCGATGTTGTGCAGCGGGGTGTACTCCTCGGCGGTCTTGCGGTCGATGATGACCGAGTGCCGCTGGGTGAAGGTGCCGCGGCGGGAGTCCTGGCCGGTGAGCCGGACCGCCTTGCCCTCGTCGATCAGGGTGCCGAAGGCGAGCAGCTCGGCGAAGGCCCAGTCGACCTTGCCCTCGTAGGCCATCTCGCGGCGCTTCTCCAGCACCGGCTTGACCCTGGGGTGCACGTTGAAGCCGTCCGGCACGTTCAGGAAGGCATCGCCGATGCGCTGCAGCACCGACTTGTCCACCGCGGTCTGCACCGTGGAGGGCACCTTCTGGTCGTCCTCGACCGACTCGCTCGGCTCCGGCGGGAACTTCTCCAGCTCGCGGACCTCGTTGAAGACCCGCTCCAGCTGGCCCTGGTAGTCGCGCAGCGCGTCCTCGGCCTCCTTGAGCGAGATGTCGCCGCGGCCGATCAGGCTCTCGGTGTAGGCCTTGCGGACCGAGCGCTTGGTGTCGATGACGTCGTACATCGACGGCTGGGTCATCGAGGGGTCGTCGCCCTCGTTGTGCCCGCGGCGCCGGTAGCAGACCATGTCGATGACGACGTCCTTGCGGAACTTCTGCCTGAAGTCGACCGCGAGCCTGGCCACCCAGTCGCAGGCCTCCGGGTCGTCGCCGTTGACGTGGAAGATCGGCGCGCCGATGAACTTCGCGATGTCGGTGGAGTACTCGGTGGAGCGGCTGTTCTCCGGCGCGGTGGTGAAGCCGATCTGGTTGTTCACCACGATGTGGATGGTGCCGCCGACGCGGTAGCCGCGCAGCCCGGAGAGGTTCAGCGTCTCCGCGACGACGCCCTGGCCGGCGAAGGCCGCGTCGCCGTGCAGCATGAGCGGGACGACCGAGAAGCCCTCGGGGCCGTCGCCCTTGTCGAGCAGGTCCTGCTTGGCCCTGGCGAGCCCCTCCAGCACCGGGTCGACCGCCTCCAGGTGCGACGGGTTGGCGGTCAGCGAGACCTCGATCTCGTTGTCGCCGAACATCTGCAGGTAGGTGCCCTGCGCGCCGAGGTGGTACTTCACGTCGCCGGAGCCGTGCGTGGCGGCCGGGTTCATGTTGCCCTCGAACTCGGTGAAGATCTTCGAGTAGGGCTTGCCGACGATATTGGCCAGCACGTTCAGGCGGCCGCGGTGCGGCATGCCGATGATGACCTCGTCCAGGGCGTGCTCGGCGCACTGGTCGATGACGGCGTCCATCATCGGGATGACGGCCTCGGCGCCCTCCAGCGAGAAGCGCTTCTGCCCGACGTACTTGGTCTGCAGGAAGGTCTCGAAGGCCTCCGCCGCGTTCAGCCGGTTCAGGATGTACTTCTGCTGCGCGACGGTGGGCTTCGCGTGCTTCTGCTCGACCCGCTCCTGGATCCACTGCAGCTGGTCGGTCTCCAGGATGTGGGTGTACTCGACGCCGACGTGGCGGCAGTACGCGTCGCGCAGGATGGAGAGCACGTCGCGCAGCTTCATCCGCTCCTGGCCGTGGAAGCCGCCGACGTTGAACTCGCGGTCCAGGTCCCACAGGGTCAGCCCGTGCTGGGTGACGTCCAGGTCCGGGTGGCTGCGGAACTTGTCCTTGATCAGCCGCAGCGGGTCGGTGTCGGCCATGAGGTGGCCGCGGTTGCGGTAGGCGGCGATCATCTCGAGCACCCGGGCGCTCTTGTCGACGCCGCGCTCGCGCACGTCCTTGCGCCAGCGGACCGGCTCGTACGGCACGCCGAGGCCGTGGAAGATCTCGTCGTAGAACTCGTCCGAGATCAGCAGCTGGTGGATGGTGCGCAGGAAGTCGCCGGACTCCGCGCCCTGGATGATGCGGTGGTCGTAGGTCGAGGTCAGCGTCATGAGCTTGCCGATGCCGAGATCGGCGACGCGCTCGTCGGCCATGCCCTGGAACTCGGCCGGGTACTCCATGGCGCCCGCGCCGATGATCGCGCCCTGGCCGTTCATCAGCCGCGGCACGGAGTGCACGGTGCCGATGGTGCCCGGGTTGGTCAGCGAGATGGTGACGCCGGTGAAGTCCTCGGCGGTGAGCTTGCCGTCCCGCGCGCGCCGCACGATGTCCTCGTAGGCGGTGTGGAACTGCCCGAAGGAGAACTCCTCGGTGCCCTTGATGGCGGCGACGACCAGCGAGCGGCTGCCGTCCTTGCCCGGCAGGTCGATGGCGAGGCCGAGGTTGGTGTGCGCGGGGGTGACCGCGTTCGGCTTGCCGTCCACCTCGGCGAAGTGCCGGTTCATGTTCGGGAACTTCTTGACCGCCTGCACGATCGCGTAGCCGAGCAGGTGGGTGAAGGAGATCTTGCCGCCCCTGGTGCGGGCGAGGTGGTTGTTGATGACCAGGCGGTTGTCGATCATCAGCTTGGCCGGGATGGCCCGCACGCTGGTGGCGGTCGGGATGGCCAGCGAGGCCGACATGTTCTTGGCGACCGCGGCCGCCGCGCCGCGCAGCACCTTGGACTGGTCCTCCGCGGCCTCCTGCTTCGGCTTGCCCGAGGTGGGGGCCGCGTTGGAGGTGGGGGCGGGGGTGGTCTTCGGGGTGCGCGCCTGCTGGGCGGGCTGCGCCTTCGCGGCAGGCTTGGCCTGGGGCTGAGCCTTGGACTCGGCCTTCGCGGGCTGCGCCTTGGCGGGCTCGGCCTTCGCGGGCTGCGCCTTGGCGGGCTCGGCCTTCGCGGCCTGCGGCTCGGCCTTCGCGGGCTGCGCCTTCGCCGGCTCGGCCTTGGCGGACGGGGCCTTGGCGGGCTCGCTCTTCACGGCCGAACCGTTGGCGCCGGAGCGCGCGGCCCCGTTACCGGTCGAGGCGGAACCGGCGGAGCTCGTGGCGGCCGGGCCGGCCTGCTCGGAATCGGCGCTGACTTCCGGGGTGTAGTCGGCCAGGAACTCGTGCCAGCTCTCGTCGACCGACGATGGGTCCTGTTTGAACTTCTGGTACATCTCGTCGACTAGCCACTGGTTCTGTCCGAACTGGGAAGTTGAACTGCTCACAGCAGGTGTTCGCCTCATTTCGTTCTTCGCGCTGCGACGTTTGTGACGTGCCCGGCGGGGGACCGGCGGATGCGCGCCGGTGCGCCCTGTTCGAGGATAGGCCCCGCAGCAAATCGGTGGATTCACCGACTACCGATCAGCCCCGGCCCTCGTTGTCGACGACTCGTCCTCCATCGAGAGTATTCCCCCGGTTCCCTGAGCGGCAGCCCAGAGGCGGGCATAGGGCCCATCGGCCCCTACAAGGGCATCGTGCGGACCGAGCTGAGTGATACGTCCGTTTTCCACGACGGCGATCAGATCGGCTCTGGCGGCGGTCGCGAGCCGGTGCGCGACCACCACCGTGGTCCGGCCCCGGGCCAGCGACGAGGCCGCTGCCAGCACCGATGCCTCGGCCTCCGGGTCGAGCGTCGAGGTGGCCTCGTCCAGCAGCAGCAGGTCGGGGTGGACCAGCTCGGCGCGGGCCAGCGCGATCAGCTGCCGCTGCCCGGCGGAGAGCCCGCGACCGCGCTCGCCGACCGGCTGGCGCATGCCGTGCGGGAGCGCGGCGATCATCTCCGCGGCGCCGACCGCCGCCGCGGCCGCCGCGATCTCGGCGTCGGTTGCCGAGGGTTTCCCGAATGCAATGTTGCTCGCCACGTCGCCGGCGAAGAGGTGAGCTTCCTGCGGCACGATGCCGAGCCGGGCGCGGTACTCGGCCAGCCGGTAGTCGCGGATGTCGACATCGTCGACCCGGACCGCGCCGTCGGCGCCCGGCCGGGGCAGGGCTGCCTTTTCGGCGGCCGGGCCGGTCGGTCTGTCGGCGCGGCCGGTCGATTCGGCTCGGGGTAGGTCGTAGAGGCGAGCCAGCAGCTTCACCACCGTGGACTTGCCCGCGCCGGTCGGGCCGACCAGGGCGAGTGTGGAGCCTGCCGGGATCGCCAGCTCGACGCCGTCGAGGGCGAACCGCTCGGTGCCCGGGTAGCGGAATCGCACGTCACTCAGCGCGACCGCGCCGCGCAGGCCGTGCTCGATCGGCACCGCGTCGGCCGGGTCGGCGGCGATCGAGGACGGCGTGCGGAGCAGCTCGCCGATCCGGCGCAGCCCGACCCGCGCCTGCTGGTAGCCGTCGAAGACCTGGGAGAGCTGGGTGACCGGGCCGAAGAGCAGCTGCAGGTAGAGCACGAAGGCGACCAGCGTGCCCGCGGTGGCGGTGCCCGCCGCCACCTCGCGCGCCCCGACGTAGATCACCGCGGCCAGCGCCAGGTCGGCCCAGGCGACGACGAAGGCGAAGTAGAGCGCGATGGCGGTCTGCGCGCGCAGCCTGCTGTCCCGGTAGCCGCGCGAGTACTCGGCGAAGCGCCTGGCCGCGCGCGGCTCGTGCCGGTTGGCCTGCACCGCGCGCAGCCCGCTCACGTTCTCCTGGAAGTCGGCGTTCACGGTGGAGACCCGCTCGCGGGAGACCGCGTAGGCGGTCGAGGAGAAGCGCCGGAAGACCACGGTGGCCAGGATCAGCGGCGGCAGCGTCGCGAGCACCACCGCGGCGAGCACCGGGTCGATGACGATCAGCGCGGCCGCGATGCCGACCAGGGTGAGCCCGCCGACCAGCGTGGTCGCCACCCCGGTCTGCAGGAAGGTGGAGAGCGCGTCCACGTCGGTGGTCATCCTGGTCATGATCCGGCCGGAGAGCTCGCGCTCGTAGTAGTCGAGCCCGAGCCGCTGCAGGTGCGCGTAGCTGCGCACCCGGAGCCCGAAGAGCACCCGCTCGCCGGTGCGCGCGGTGAGCACCGTTGTCCCCGCGGAGACCAGCCAGCCCGCCGCGACCAGGGCGATGCCGATCAGCGCGGCGAGCTCCAGCGCGCCGGTGTCGCCCCGGCCGACGCCGCTGTCCAGGGCGTAGCGGACCAGCGGCGGGAAGGCGATGCCGAGCACGGCGTCCAGCGCGAGCAGCGCCATCACGGTGAGCACCAGCGCGCGCACCGGGCGCAGCAGCCGGGCCAAGCGGAAGCCGGGGTCGGGGGCGCGCAGCCGCTGCCCGTCGGTGGCGGGCTGCTCGGTGGCGGGCGGCAGCCGGTCCAGGGCGCGGCGCAGCTGCGGGGTCTCGCTGAGACCGGCCGCCGCGCCCGCGAAGCCGGGGCCGGGGCGGCCTGCGCTGGACACACCTGCGCTGCCTGTGCCGGGGTGGCCGGTGCCGGCCGGCCGAGGGCTGCCCGCGCCGGGATCAGCGGCGGCCGGGTGGGGGACGCGATCCGGCGGCACGGGCTCGGGGGTTACGTGGTCCGGGGCGGGGAGGCGGATCACCCGGTCGGCGTGCGCCAGCGTCGATTCGCGGTGCGCGAGCACGATGGTGGTGCGGCCGCCGCGGTCGGGGAGCGCGGCGAAGATGGCGGCCTCGGTGACGGCGTCCACGGCGGAGGTGGCGTCGTCCAGCACCAGGATGCGCGGCCGGGCGAGCAGCGCGCGGGCCAGCGCGACGCGCTGCCGCTGCCCGCCGGAGAGCGTGAGGCCGCGCTCGCCGACCACGGTGTCGTAGCCGTCGGGCAGCTCGGCGATGAACTCGTCCGCGGCGGCCAGCCGGGCGGCGTGCCTGATCTCGGCGTCGGTGGCGTCCGGGTGGCCGAGCGCGATATTGGCGGCGATGGTGTCGGAGAACAGGAAGGGGTCGTCGAAGACCACGCCGACCGCGCTGCGCAGGTCGGCGGCGCGCAGGTCGGCGATGTCGACCGGCTCGGCGCCGGGGGCGGTGAGCCGGATGTGCCCGGAGTCCGGGGCGAAGAAGCGCGGGAGCAGCAGCGAGAGCGTGGTCTTGCCGGACCCGGCCGGGCCGATGACGGCGACCGTCTCGCCGGGGCGGACCGTGAGGTCGAGGTGGCGCAGCACCGGCCGGTCCGGGCCGAAGCCGAAGGTCAGGTCGCTGATCTCGACGCCGAGCGGGCCGTCCGGGACGGGGGCGGGGGCGAGCGGGTCGGTGAGTGCGGGGGCGGTATCGATGACCTGGTCGACCCGCTCGGCGGCGGCCCTGGTGAGCTGGGCCATGATCACCACCGAGGTCATGGTGCGGGCGGTGGAGGTCATGGTGGCGACGTAGGCGGCGAAGGCGAGAAAGGTGCCGATGCCGATGCTGCCGCGCAGCGCGAGCAGCCCGCCGAAGCCGATCACCGCGACCAGCCCGACCTGCGGGATGGCGGCGACGGTCGGCGCGAAGCGGGAGTTCAGCCTGGCGGCGCGCATGCGCTCGGCGAAGAGCGAGCGGCCGTGCCGCTCCAGCAGGTCGACCATCCTGGCCTCCTGCCCGAACCCCTTCACCACCCGCACGCCGGTGACCGTCTCCTCCACGTGCTGGGCCAGCTCGGCGGCGCGCTGCTGGGCCGACCAGGTGGCGGCGTAGAGCCGGGGCCGCTGCCGGTAGACCACGACCGCGATGGCCGGGACCACCAGCAGCGCGATCAGCGCGAGCGGCGGCGCCAGCCAGAGCATGACGGCGGCGGCGAGCACGAACTGCACCAGCGCCATGCCGGAGAGCGGGGCCATGGCGAGCAGCCCCTGCACCAGCTGCAGGTCGGTGATCGAGCGGGAGACCACCTGGCCGGTGCGGATGGCGTCCTGCCCGGCGCCGTCCAGCCGCTGCAGCGAACCGAGCAGGTCGAGCCGGAGGCCGTGCTGGACGTCGAGCGAGAGCCTGCCCGCGAGCAGCCTGCGGCCGAAGGCGGCGGCGAAGCGCCCGGCGGCCAGCGCGACCAGCAGCAGCGCGACGGTGCCGATCACCCCGGTGTCGCCGACCCCGGCGGCGTCCACCGCGCGCTTGGTCAGCAGCGGGGCCGCGATCTCGACCAGCGCGCCGATCAGGATGGTGACGACGATGCCCGCGACGGTGCGGCGGTGCTCGAGACATCGGGTCCAGAGCCGGCGGATCCAGCCCGCTCCGGTGGTCGGGGTGTTCGTGGGCCGCCTCCTCGGGTGCGCGAATACTGCACCGACGGTAACGACCGGCGCCGCCGCGCGAATTCCCCGCGCGCGGGGGGTGAACCTAGAGTTCGGCCGCGCGCAGCGTCCACCAGCCGAAACCGCCGAGCGCGGCGGCCCAGAGCAGCAGCACCACGTAGGCGGCGGGCGTCGGCGCGAGGAAGCCGCTCTCCGGGAAGGCGCCGACCGCGACCGTGGAGATCGTCGCCGAGCCGGGCAGCAGCGCGACCAGCCCCTCCGCCTCGGCGGCGCGCGCCACCAGCCAGATCAGCGGCTCCAGCAGCACCACCCAGCCGAGCAGCAGCGCGAGCGCGCCCGCCACGCTGCGCAGCGCCAGCCCGAGCCCGGCGCCGATCACCGCCCAGCACACCGCGGCGAAGAGCCCGCCGCCGAACACCGCGATCAGACTCGGCCCGAAGTCGACCTTGCCGCGGCCGAGCCCGACCAGCACGCCGAGCCCGATCAGCGCGGCGAGCACCGCGGCGGCCAGCCCGGCCCCGGCGGGCAGCGCCAGCTTGGCGGCGGCCAGCCGGTCCCGGTTCGGGGTGAAGAGCACGGTAGTCGGCATGCCGCCGCTCCAGAACTCGCCCGCGGTGCCGAAGACCCCGAGCACCGCGGCGGCCAGCGCGGCCACCCCGAAGGCCGGGTACAGCCCGATCGAGGCGGCGCCGGTGGCGGGCTCGCCGGTGGGGTCGAGCGGCCCCGCGGTGAGCGCGGCGGCGACGGTCGAGATCAGTGCGGCGCCCGCCACCACGGCGACGGCCCAGCCGATGCCGGGGAAGGCGAGGGTCTTGCGGAGTTCGGAGCGGAGCGTCGGCAGCAGCGCGGTCGGGAGGTAATCGATCATCGGGAGACACCGTACGGCGCGGGCGGGGTGACGCGCCCGGCGCCGACCGCGGCGCCCCCGGCGAAGGGTGAGAGCACGCCGGAGATGCCGCCGGGGGTGCGCGGCGCGGTGGCGGCGCGGTCGGTGAGCGCGGCGAGCACGCGGTCGGGGTGGATGGGGTCCGGGACGACGGCGGCGATGCGCACCTGCGCGGCCGCGGCGGCCTCGCGGATGACCGCCTCGGTGGCCTCGGCGACCGCGAGCCGGCCGTCCGGCCGGATCACCGCGTCGGTGTAGCCGCGCGCGGCGAGGTGCGTGGCGAGTGCGATCGGGGTGGCGGCGTCGACGATCAGCCGGTCCGGGTAGCCGCGCCGCAGCTTGGCGGGGGTGCCCTGGTAGACGGCGGTGCCCGCGGCCAGCAGCAGCAGCGCGTCGGCGGCGGGCAGCAGCGCGGCCAGGCTGCGGCCGGTGACGACCGCGGCGCCGCCGCGCTGGGCGTGGCCGCGCAGCAGCTCGGCGAGCCAGCCGCGCTCGGCCGGGTCGAGCCCGTCCACCGGGTCGTCCAGGACCAGCACCCTGGGGTCGGGGAGCAGCGCGGTGGCGATGGCGAGCCTGGTCTGCTCGCCGATGCCGAGCACCTCGATCCTGGTGCGGGCCTCCGCGCCCAGCCCCGCCAGCGCGGCGACCTCGTCGGCGCGCGAGTCGGGGACGTCGGCCGCGGCGGCGTGGGCGAGCAGGTGGTCGCGCACCCGGCGCCTGCCAGGTAGCCCGCGCGGGACGAGCACGCCGTTCACGGTGTGCGGGGTGCGCGGCGCCGCGCCGAACACCTCGACCGAGCCGTGCGTCGGCGCGCGCAGCCCGAGCAGCACGCGGGCCAGCGCCGACTTGCCCGACCCCGGCGGGCCCGCCACCGCGGTGACGGTGCCGGACGGCACCGCGAACTCGACGTTCTCCAGCGCGGTGGTGGCGCCGTACCGGACGGCGAGCCCGCGCACCGCCAGCGCCGCGTCGGTGTTGTGCGCGGGTGTGCCGCTTAGCCCGCTGCGGCGTGCGTCCGTGCCGTGCGCGTCCACGCCGCCCGGCCCGCTGTGGCGACCGTTCGTGCTCTGCGCGGTGGTACCGCCCGGCCCCGCTTCAGCGGGCCGGGCGTCGATGCCTCCGGTCATCGGGCCGTCGGCGGCTGCGGCTTGCGGGTGGGCGTCGGGTGGTGCCCGGCGGCCCTGGCGGGCGGCGACTTGCGCAGCCCGCGGCCGGGGTCGATGGCGGGCAGCGGGTCGGCGTCGATCACCAGCGGGGCGTCCCGCCAGTGCGTCGGCGCGGGGCCGAAGGCCTTGCGCGAGTTCTCGATCGTGGTCTTGCCGAGCGCGCGGTTGCCGAGCCCGCCGATCACCGCGCCGATCCCGGCGGGCACCACCTTGCCCGCCATGAGCGCGGCGCGCTTGGTGATGAAGCGCACGATGAAGCGCTTGAGCAGGGAGTCGTTCATGGCGTGCAGCCCGGGGATCTGCTTGGCGAAGGCGGTGCCCCAGTTCTTGGCCGAGTGCCCGATGGACTTCTGCACGATGTCCATGCCGCTCTCGCCGAGCACCACCGCCAGCACCAGCGCGCGGCGCTGCTCCTGCGCCTCCGGCGTGATGCCGTGCACCGAGGCCACCGCCAGGGTGTACACCGCGGAGGCCTCCATGAAGAAGGTGGTCTCCGCGCTCACCGCGGCCAGCGCGGCCATCGTGCCGACGCCGGGCACCGCGGCGGTGGCGCCGACCGCGCCGCCGCTGCCGGTGACGGCCATCAGGTACTGGTTCTCCAGCCGCTGGATGATCTGCGCCGGGGTCTCGTCCGGGTGGGCGCGCCGCAACCGGGCGACGTACTTGGCCACCGCTGGACCCTGTAGCCGCGAACCGGTGTCGAGCAGCTGTACCACCGTCTTCTCGAAGGCGTCCTTGAACATCACGGGCGTCTCCTCCTGTCCCGCTCGGCTGGTTGGAACTGTAGGGCACGGTGCCGACACAGCTCCCCTCGACAACGAAGTACCCAGCCCGCCGGGTTCCGCGCTCAGTCGAAGGCCGGAACCTCCTCGCCCGCGCGCGGCGGCGGGGGCGGCGTCCCGTCGCCGAACGGCCGCCCGCCGAGCTGCTCGCGGCCGTGCGGGGTGTGCCAATTCGCCAGGTCGGGGCCTACGGGGACCACCCCGGTGGGGTTGATGTCCCGGTGCACCGCGTAGTAGTGCTTCTTGATCTGCCCGAAGTCGATGGTGTCGCCGAATCCGGGGGTCTGGAACAGGTCGCGGGCGTAGGCCCAGAGCACCGGCATCTCGGTCAGCTTGGCCCGGTTGCACTTGAAATGGCCGTGGTAGACCGGGTCGAACCGGGCCAGTGTGGTGAAGAGCCGGACATCGGCCTCGGTGATGGTGTCGCCGACCAGGTAGCGCTGCCCGGCGAGCCGCTCGGTGAGTTCGTCGAGCCGGGTGAACAGCCGGGCGTAGGCGCGCTCGTACGCGCCCTGGTCGCCGGCGAAGCCGCAGCGGTACACGCCATTGTTGACCTCGGTGAAGTTCCGCTGCGCGACCTCGTCGATCTCGTCCCGCAGGTGCTCCGGGTAGAGGTCGGGGGCGCCGTCCCGGTGGAACGCGGTCCACTCGGTGGAGAAGTCCAGGGTGATCTGCGGGTAGTCGTTGGTGACGACCTGGCCGGTGGCGATCTCCACCACCGCGGGCACGGTGATGCCGCGCGGGTAGTCGGGGAAGCGGGCCAGGTAGGCGTCGCGCAGCCGGGGGATGCCGAGCACCGGGTCGACGCCGCCGGGGTCGAGGTCGAAGGTCCAGCTCAGCTTGTCGTGCGTGGGGCCGCAGAGCCCGAGCGAGAGCGCGTCCTCCAGGCCGAGCAGCCTGCGCACGATCAGCGTCCGGTTGGCCCACGGGCAGGCCCGCGCCGCGATCAGCCGGTACCGCCCCGGCTCGACGGGGTAGCCGTCGCGGCCGTCCGCGGTGATCCGAGTGGTGATGTAGTTGGTGTCCCGCTTGAACTCGCCGGGCTCCACGTAACTGCCCTGCGAACCGGACTGATCCTCTGCCGACGTGGTCACCGGCCCAGTCTGGCACGCCCGCCCCGGAACCGACCGCTTACGCTCGATCGACATGAGCGGAAACAAGCCGACACGCCTGGAGCGCGCGACCACCGACGGCGGCGCCGAGATCGCCGTCCTCACCCTGGCGAACCCGCCGCTGAACCTCTTCGACCAGCCGCTCTTCGACGCGCTGGTGGCCGATATCGCCGAGCTCACCGCCCGCCCGCCGCGCGCGGTGCTGCTGCGCGCCGAGGGCAAGGTGGTCTCCGGCGGGGTCGATGTGCACGTCTTCGACGGGCTCACGGTGGAGCAGGGCGCGCAGCTCTGGCGTTCGCTCTTCGAGACGATCATCCAGCCGCTCGAGGCGCTGCCGTGCCCGGTGGTCTTCGCCGCGCACGGCCTCACCCTGACCGCGGCCTTCGAGATCGCGCTGGCCTGCGACATCATCCTGGCCGCGCCGAAGGCGAAGTTCGGGCTGGTGGAGACGGTGGTCGGGCTGACCCCGTCGATGGGCGGGCCGCAGCGGCTGGCCGAGCGGGCGGGCTCCGGCCGGGCCCGCGAGTTCGTCATGACCGCCGATCTCTACGACGCCGCGACCATGGCCGAGTGGGGTGTGGTGAACGCCGTGCACGAGGACGTGCAGGCCGCCGCCGACGCGCTCGTCGCCCGGCTGGCCGACGGCCCGACCAGGGCACACGCGGCGACCAAGCGGATCATCGAGGCCTGGCGCTCCGGCGGGGTCGGGCACGCGGACGCGGTGACGCCGGAGGTCTCCGGCGTGCTCTTCGACACCGATGACCTGCGCGGCGGGGTGCGCAGCTTCCTGGAGCGCGGGCCGGGGAAGGCGACCTACACCGGACGGTGATCGGCGGACACGATCTCCGCCTATCGCCCCGCGATTGTGATGTGGGTCATATAGTCGAGGTGCCTGGTCGGTAGAGGCACGGAGGCCCCATGTCGCAGCAGCACATCGTCGAGTTCCCGCTGTCCGGGCCGTCCGGCTGCGGCACCCCGCTGGCCCGCGGCGCGGACGGCGTGCTCCGCTACGGCAACCTGACCCCGGCGCTCACCGAGCTGCTCGACCTGCAGACGCACGCCTTCTCCACCCGCGAGGCGGTGGTGGAGATCGGCGGGCCGCGGCTCACCTACCGCGAGCTGTGGCACTCCGCCGCGCGGATCGCGGGCGGGCTGCAGGAGCACGGCATCGGGTACGGCGACCGGGTCGCGGTGCACCTGCCCGGCGGCGCCCGCTGGGTGCAGGCCTTCCTCGGCGCGCTGCTCAGCGGGGCGGTGCCGGTGCTGGTGGACGCGGCGCTGCCCGCCGCGGCGGCCGCGCGGGTGATCGCGGACAGCAGCGCGGACTTCGTGCTCGGCACCGGCGGGGTCAGGAACTCGACCGAGTCCGGGATGCCGGACGGCGCCGCCTTCATCGACGACGGCGCCGGGCTCAACGACCTCGCGCTGCTCTGCTACACCAGCGGCTCGCCGGACCCGCGCGGGGTCGAGCTGACCAACGAGAACCTGCTCTCCGCCATTCGCTCGGTGGT
>NZ_JBHVAK010000102.1:0-13701 GCF_042667085.1 Nocardia sp. NPDC057353 | reverse complement strand
CAACACCGCATCCGACAGCGACACCACCCCCGCCACACACGCCGCCACCAACTCACCCACCGAATGCCCGAGCACGAAATCCGGCACCACACCGAACGACTCCAGCAACCGGACCAACCCGTACTGCACCGCGAACAACGCCAGCTGCACCTCATCGGTCCGCGCGAAATCCTCGGGCACCCGATCCCCGACGACCGCGTCGTAAGCCGCCGCGAACACCGGAAACGCCGCACGCAGCTCACGGCCCATCCCGACCCACTCCGACCCCTGACCGGAGAACACCATGGCGAGCTTCCCGTCCGGTCGCGCGACCCCGCCGCGCACCGCCGACAGCCCGGCCAGCACCTCGTCGCGATCCGCGCCGATCACCACGGCGCGGTGGGCCAGCCGCGCCCTGGTCTCCGCCAGGGTCGACGCCACATCGCGCAGCGGCACCTCCGGCGTGCCCGCCAACCAGTGCCCGAGCCGGTCGGCCGTGTCCCGCAGCCCCTGCGCCGACGCGCTGGACAGCACCAGCGGCAGCGCGGCAGCGCCTGCCGGGTCGCAGGCGTCCGGGTCGACGGGAGCTCGGTCGGGGGCCTGCTCCAGGACGACGTGCGCGTTGGTCCCGCTGATCCCGAACGACGAGACCCCGGCCCGGCGCACCCGGCCCGTCTCGGGCCACGGCACGGCCGCGGTCACCAGCGCGACGTGGCCCGAATCCCAGTCCACGTGCGGCGTCGGCTCGTCGACGTGCAGGGTCGCAGGCACCACCCCGTTGCGCATCGCCTCGACCATCTTGATCACGCCTGCGATGCCTGCCGCGGCCTGCGTGTGCCCGATGTTCGACTTCAGCGAGCCGAGCAGCAGCGGCCGGTCGGCGGCGCGGTCGCGGCCGTAGGTGGCGAGCAGCGCCTGCGCCTCGATCGGGTCGCCGAGCCTGGTTCCGGTGCCGTGCGCCTCCACCACGTCGACGTCGGCGGGGGTGAGCCCGGCGTTGGCCAGCGCCTGCCTGATCACCCGCTGCTGGGCGCGCCCGCTCGGCGCGCTCAGGCCGTTGGAGGCGCCGTCCTGATTCACCGCGGAGCCCGCCACCACCGCGAGCACCCGGTGCCCGTTGGCGCGCGCGTCGGAGAGCCGCTCCAGCAGCACGAGGCCTGCGCCCTCGCCCCACCCGGTCCCGTCCGCGGCGCCTGCGAACGACTTGCACCGGCCGTCCGCGGCCAGCCCGCCCTGCCGCGAGAACTCGAGCAGCAGCGCCGGGGTCGCCATGACGGTGACGCCGCCCGCCACCGCGAGCGCGCACTCCCGGTCGCGCAGCGAGCGCGCGGCGAGGTGCAGCGCGGTGAGCGAGGAGGAGCAGGCGGTGTCGACGGTCACCGCGGGGCCCTCCAGCCCGAAGGTGTAGGCGATCCGCCCGGACGCGACGCTGCTCAGCGTGCCGGTGAGCAGGTAGCCCGCGGCCTCGTCGGGCTGGTCGATGATGTCACCGGCGTAGTCGCGGCCGGAGAGCCCGACGAACACACCGGTCCGGCTCCCCCGCAACGAATCCGGCGCCACCCCCGCCCGCTCGAACAACTCCCACGACACCTCGAGCAACAGCCGCTGCTGCGGATCCATCGCCACCGCCTCCCGCGGCGACACCCCGAACAGCCCCGCGTCGAAATCCCCCGCGTCGTACAGGAACCCGCCCCGCGTGGTGCTGGCGGCACGCAGCAGCTCCCGGCTCCAGCCCCGGTCGGCGGGGTGCGGGCCGGTGACATCCGCGCCGCGCGCCACCAGGTCCCACAGCTCGCCGGGTGAGGTCACGCCACCCGGCAGCGCGCAGCTCATGCCGACGATCACGATCGGGTCGTCGTCCGCGGCGAGCTCCGGCTCCGGCTCCGGCTCGGTCGGCGCCGCGGCACCGGAGAGCTCCGCGAGGTGGGCGGCGAGCGCGACCGGGGTGGCGTAGTCGAAGACGACGGTGGCGGGCAGCGCGATCCCGGTCGCGGTCCGCAGCCGGTTGCGCAGCTCGACGGCGGTGAGCGAGTCCAGCCCGAGCTCGCCGAAGGTCAGCACGGGGTCGCCCACCGCGGCGCGGCCGAGCACCGCCGCGCACTCGGCGCGGACGAGCGGCAGGAACTGCCCGGTGGCGCCCGGCGCCCGCTGGGCGGGGCGTGGCGCGCGCCGCGGCGGCGCCGACCGCTCCGGCAGGGCGATCCTGCGCGCCCCGAGGTGGGCGAAGTGCCTGGTCCAGTCGATCGGCACCCCCTCGACCCAGGCGCGTGCCACCGCCGTGCGGAACCGGCGCATGCCGCCGTCGCCGCGGCGCAGCGTCCCGAGCGCGACGGCATCGACCCCGGCGTCGTCGAAGATGTCCTGCATGGCCGTCGCGAGCGCGGGCCGTGGGCTCGGCTCCACGAAGTACCGGTAGCCGTACTCCAGCATGCGGCGCACCGCCGGGTCGAAACGCACCGCGGCGCGCAGGTTCCTGCTCCAGTACTCCCCGGTCAGCTCCGTGGCGTCGTACAGGTCGCCGGTCACCGTCGAGCAGAACGGAACCCGCCCGGCACCGGGGCTGATCGCGGCCAGCTCGCGCAGCAGGGGTTCCCGCGCACCGCGCATCCGCGCGGTGTGCACCGCGACCCGGACCGGCACCACCTGCACGCGCACCCCGTCGCGTTCGAGCGCGGCCCGCACCGCCCCGACGGCCGCCGGATCGCCCGAGATCACCACGGCGCCGGGCCCGTTGAAGCCGACCACCTCGGCGCGGCCCCCCGCGGCCGCCAGGTAGGGGGCGACCCGCTCGGCGGAGAGGCCGGCATTGAGCATGGCGCCGGTGCCGTCGAGCGCGGCGACGGCGCGGCTGAAGTGGGTGATCGTGCGCGCGGTGTCGGGCAGCGAGAGCGCGCCCGCGGCGTACGCGGCGGGGAGTTCGCCGAGGCTGTACCCGAGCACCGCGCCCGGCTCGACCCCCGCGCTGCGCCACAGCTCGGTCAGCGCGGCGGAGACCGCGAGCGACACCGGCTCCAGCACATCCTGGCGGTCCATGGACGGCGCCTCAGGCGCACCGCGCAGGACGTCAAGGATCGACCACCCGGCGACCGCTGCCAGTGCCCGGTCGTGGGCGGTGATCTCGCGCTCGAAGACCGGGATGTCGAACAGCTCGTCCGCCATCCCCGGCCACTCGGCGCCGACGCCGGGGTAGACGAAGACCACCCCGCCCGCCTGCCGCCCGCGGCCGAGCAGCGCCTCAGGGCCGGGCTGCCCGCTCGCGATCCCGGCCAGCCCGCCGAGCAGTTCGTCCCGGTCGGCGGCGACCACCGCCGCGCGGAACTCGGCCGCGGGATCGGTGCCCGCCATGGTGGCGGCGAGGCCGGGCAGCGAGGTCTCCCGGTGCTCCGCCGCGAACCGGTGGACAGTCGCCGCCCACGCCGCCAGCGATTTCTCGTCGTTTCCGGACAGGACGAATACCAGAGGGTGCACAGAGGAATCCGGAACAGTATTCGTCATCGGTTCGATCGCTCCCGCCACGCATCCGTCGTTCCGACCGAACCTAGAATCAATTCCCCCTGCCCCGACACCCCTGCGCCACCCCTAGCCGAACACCGCGGCACGGTATGGGACGAGATCGCGGTTGACAATCCCGGAAACCGGTACGAATACTTGCCACGAATACCGACGGAACCGCGGAAGCACTCGCACACACGACGGAGATCGGCCCCCACAATGAATTCACAGAGTACCCTCGAAAGCAATGGATTCGTCCATGTGAAGCAATTTCTGGACCGCCGGGAAATCGATGGCCTGCTCCGTTTCGCGGAGTCGATCGGCCACGGCACCGGCGCGGGCTACTTCGGAAAACGGCTGGTCACCGCCATCGAGGACCCCGCGGGAATCGACCGCGCGGTACTGGACAGATTGGCCGACCTGCAGCGGGATCTGTTCGGCTGCGATATGGTGCCCGCGCACAGCGGGATCTTCTCGGTCGACCCGAATGACCCCGAGCACTCCACGAATTTCCCGTTCCACCAGGAGCACGGCTCCTTCTACGACTTCCGGGACCACTTCCACTACACGAATCTCTACCTGGTTCTGGACAAGGAGGATCCGGCCGACTCGAATGTCTCGGTGGTCCCTTTCTCGGCACTGCGGGAATCCGATCCGGAGCTGCACGAACTAGCGCTCGGCGCCGGGGCGGCGCGCTATACCGGAAATATCCGGCTGGACGACAGCACCGGGAGTTCCCACACCTTCCGCGCGGATATCGACGCGATCGCGCAGACGCCGGAGCTCGAGCCCGGCGATCTGCTGGTGCTGCGCGGCGACATCATCCACAAGACCCAGAACCAGAAGATCCGGCGCACCGCGATCTCCATCCGCGCGGTCGGCGCCGATGTGGTGTGCAGGCGCGAGAGGTTCGACGACTACTGCGGGATGAAGCTGGCCTACCAGCTCGGCGACCGCGCCTACTTCGGCGAGCGGGACTACATCTTCGAGTCGCTCGGCACCGACGAGCTCCCGGCCCGGCGGCTGCAGGAGGAGCGCGAGCGGCTGCGCCGGGCGGCGGGCACCGCGGCCGAGCCCCCGGCACTGGCCGGGCACATCGCCGCGTTCTCGGCCCGGCTGCGCGAACTGCAGTCCGGCGTCGGGCAGTGATACCGACGCTTTCCTGCCGCCGGTAATTCAGCGGCCACAGATCCCCGGCACTACCCCCGACCCCCTTCGACCGGAAGAGCAGCGCACATGACCGACAATATCGGCCGACTCATTTCCTTCGAGATCGGCAGCAAGAACCTGAAGGCGACCCAGGAATTCTACGAGAAGACCTTCGGCTGGACCTTCACCGAGGGGCTGGACGGCCCGGGCAGGCCGTACGGCTTCGCCAACACGCCCGAGGGCAGCGCGATGCCCTTCGGCACCGCGTGGGACACCCACCTGACCCCGGACGGCACCGACATCCCGGACGAGTACATCGCGATCATCATCCAGGTCGAGGACCTGAAGGAATCCTGCAGGCTGATCGAGGAGGCAGGCGGTCGGATCACCGTCCCGCCGACGACGAACGAGGACCGCACCGCGGACGTGGCGCACTTCCGCGACCCGCGCGGCGTGCTGGTCGGGCTGTTCTCGCTGAACATGTCGCCCGATTCGGCGCCCAATCCGAACCCCATCCCGGACGAGCTGCTTCCCACGAAGCCGCTGCCGGACTTCCTGCTCGCACAGCGCGAGGACTGACCCCGCGGCCGAAGGCGCCTTTCCCGATCCGGGAGAGGCGCCTTCGGCGTTCCGGCGGAATTACTCCGGGGTCGCGGCGGTCACTCGGCGCACCCATTCCTCGACGGCCTTCGCCGTCTCCGTCGAGTACTCCTCGGTCATGCTGAAATGATCACCGGGAACCCGGACGAGGTCGTGCCGGAGCGTCCACACGGCCTCGGCGCCGCTCTCGGCGTCCGCCTCCGACGCGGCGACGAACAGGGTGGGGCAACTCACCTCGCGGCGTTCCCACTCGGCGAGCAGCCGGTAATACCCGGCCATCGCGGTCAGCCGCACGTCGTCCATCCGGCCGACCTTGCTCTCCTGTACCTGGAGCTGATACAGCACCCCGGACTGGACCCGCACCGACTCGGCGCTCCCGATCTCGAAGGAGTCGAGCAGCACCAGTGCCTCGGCCGGGAACCCCCGCTTCTCCAACTCGCCCTGGACGGCGTGCGCGATCGAGCCGCCGGAGGAGCGCCCCATGAGCGCGAACCGCCTGCCGTCCGCGACCCGGAGCACCGCGTCCGCCAGGATGCCGATCAGGAAGTCCCAGCCGGCGGGCAGCAGCTCGCCGGGGAGGAAGCCGGGCAGCGGCAGCACCCACAGGTCGCGCACGCCCCGGAAATCCTTGGCCATCCTGGAGAACTCGTGCGGCCCGGAGAGCGGGCTGGTGGCCGGTATGCCGATCAGCACCACCGGCTCCGGCCCCGCTGCGAGCCGCAGCGGCTCGCGTGTCATGGTGCTGGCGTCGGGCGAGTCGAAGGTCGGGCGCAGCCGGGCCGCCGCCATCGCCATCTCGTTGGCCTCGACGTACCGCTTGGCGGCGCAGGCGTCGCGGTAGAGCGTGGCGATGCCGATCGTCGGGGCCGCCGGGCCCGGCGCGCCCACGCCTGCCAGCACCGACTCCAGGTGCTCGGCGAGCAGCGCCGTGGAGGGGTGGTCGAACACCACCGAGGCGGGCAGGTCGAGCCCGGTCGTCCGGCGCAGCCGGTTGCGCAGCTCGATCGCGGTGAGCGAGTCGAAGCCGAGTTCGAGGAAGGGCCGGTCCTGGTCGATCACCTCGTCCCGGTCGTGGCCGAGCACCGCGGCCACCAGCTCGCGCACCGTCGCGCGGAGCAGCTCCCCGCGCTCGGGCCCGTCGAGTTCGGCCAGCCGCGTCCGCCACTCGTCGTTCCGCTGCCCGTCCTCCGGCTCCGCATCGGCTTCCGTCCGGCGGACCCCGGGGATCTCGCTGATCAGTGGGCTCGGCCTGGTGATGGTGAAGGTCTGCGCGAAGCGCGGCCAGTCGATGTCGGCGATGGTCACCACGGTGTCCCCGGCGCCCACCGCGGCGCCCACCGTCGCCGCGGCGACCTCCGGCGGCATGTGCCTGAGCCCGCGCGGCGCGAGCCGCTCCTCGGCGGCGCCCTCCGCCATGCCGCCGCCGCCCCACATGCCCCATGCGATCGAGGTGGCCGGGCGGCCCGCCGCCCGCCTGCGCAGGGCGAGGCCGTCCAGGTAGGCGTTGCCGAGCGCGTAGCAGGCATTGCCCGCGCTGCCCCAGGCCGCCGCACCGGAGGAGAACAGCACGAAGGCATCCAGCTCGGCGTCGCGGGTGAGCAGGTCGAGATGGCGCGCGCCCGCCACCTTGGCCGCGTTCACGGTCGCGATCTGCTCGACCGTGGTGTCGGCCAGCAGGCCGTAGCCTCCGATACCCGCGGTGTGCACGACGGCGCGCAGCGGGAACTCGGGGGGGATCGCCGCGAGCGCCCCCGCCAGCTCGGCCGCGTTCGTCACATCGCAGGCGCGCAGGGTGACCGCGGCACCGGTCTCGCGCAGCTCGGCCACGAGCGCCTGCGCCGACTCCGCCCGCTCGCCGGACCGGCTGAGCAGCAGGAGGTGCCCGGCGCCCGCGGCCGCCGCCCAGCGCGCCACGTGCCCGCCGAGCGCGCCGGTGCCACCGGTGATCAGCACGGTGCCGCGCGGCGTCCAGCCGGGCCCGTCCGGTGCCAGCGGCGCCAGCCTGCGGCCGACGGCCCGCTGCCCGCGCACCGCCACCTGGTCCTCACCGTGCCCGCCCGCGAGCACATCGGCCGCGACGGCGGCGGCCTCCGCGTCGACGACCTCGGGTAGGTCGAGCACGCCGCCCCAGCTCCGCGGCTGCTCCAGCGCCGCGACCCTGGCCAACCCCCAGAGCTGCGCCTGGGCCTCGACCGGCTCGGCGTCGCCCGCGCCCACGGTGACGGCGCCGCGGGTGAGCACCCAGCGCGGCGCCGCCACGTCGAGGTCGGCGAGCGCCTGGATCAGCGCCAGGTTCGCCGAGACCGCCGCGGCGACGTCGGGGTGGTCCCGATCCGCGGCCGCGGTGAACGCGAGCAGCGAGAGCACCGCGGAGACCGGGCCGCAGCCGGCGAGCGCGGCGCCGATCCGCGCCGCCAGCGCCGCCCGGTCGGCACCGGGTGCCACGGACACGACGACGGGGTTGCGCTCGGCCAGCGCGGCGAGCAACTCGCTCGCGGCGCCCGCCGGATCGGGCACGTCCCAGCGCACCACCAGCGGGCGGCCCGCGGCCGCGGCGGGCGCGGGCTCGAACAAGCGCCACTGCTCGACGTGCCGCCAGGAATCCCCGAGCGCCTTCCGGCGCGCCCGGTGCCGCCACCGCGACAGCGCGGTCACGATCTCCCCCGCGTCCGCGCCGGGCTCCGCCTCGACCAGCTCGGCCAGCGATGCCAGGTCGCCGGTCTCCACCAGCTGCCAGAATTCGGCGTCCACCGGGTCGGCGGCGGGCGGCGTCGCGGGCGCGCCGGAGCCCTCCGGCTCCAGCCAGTACCGCTTGCGCTGGAACGCGTACGGCGGCAGGTCGATCCGCGCGCCCGCGGGCCCGCCCGCGAGCAGCACCCGGTCGACGTGGGCGCCGAGCGCCCACGCCTGCGCGACCGACCGGCGCAGCCGCTGCTCCCCGCCGTCACCGCGCCGGATGGTATCGAGGACGACGGCGTCGTCGCCGCTCGCGTCCAGCGTCTCCTCGATCGCGGGCAGCAGCACCGGATGCGGGCTGACCTCGATGAACATCCGGTGGCCCGCCGCGGCGATGCCGAGCACCGCGGGCTGGAAGCGGACCGGGCGGCGCAGGTTCGCCACCCAGTACGCCGCGTCCAGCTCCGGCCCGGCGAGCGGCTCCCCGTGCACCGTCGACCAGATCGGCACCCGGCCGCGCCGCGGGCGCAGCCCGACCAGTAGCTCGCCGAGCTCGGTCGTGACGCCGTCGACCTGCGCCGAGTGCGACCCATAGCCGAAATCGAGGGGGCGAACCCGCACCCCGGACCGCTCGCACTCGGCCGTGACCAGCCGCAGCTGCTCGTCCGGCCCGGCCAGCACCGTCGAGGTGGGGCTGTTGATCGCGGCGACCGAGACCGCCCCGCCGCAGGGCGCCGCCAGCTCGGCCGCCCGCTCCGCGGAGACTCCGAGCAGCGCCATCGACCAGCCCCGGCCTGCCAGCCCGTTCGAGCTCACCCGGCTGCGCGCCACCACCACCCGCGCGGCATCCGCCAGCGTCAGCGCGCCCGCCACGCAGGCCGCGGCGACCTCGCCGAGGGAGTGGCCGACGACGGCATCGGGGCGGACGCCGAACGACTCCCAGCCGGCCGCGAGCGCGACCAGCACCGCGAAGTGCAGCGGCTGCGAGACATCGGCCCGGTCCATCGGCACGGCCGCGGCACCGGAGATCGCGTCGAGCAGGGACCAGCCGGTCGCCGGGTCGAGCACGGCGGCGCACTCGCGCAGCCGCTCGGCGAAGGCCGGGCAGGTCGCCAGCAGCTCACGGCCGGCCTCGGCCGAGCGCTGCCCGCCCTGCCCGGGGAAGACGAAGACGACCGAGCGGTCGGCGGCGCTGCCCTCGACCACGCCCGCGCCGTCGGTTCCGGCGGCCAGCGCGGCGAGGCCTGCCAGGAACTCGTCCCGCCCGGCGGCGACGACGGCGCCGCGGCACTCCAGCTCCGCCCGCGCGGTCGCCAGTTCGGCGGCGATGTCGCCGAGCGCCGCGGTCGGCGACGCGGCGAGGAACTCCCGCAGCCTGCCCGCCTGCGCGCGCAGCCCGGCGGGGGTGCGCGCGGCGAGCAGCCAGGCGCGGGCCGTGTCCTCCGGCTGCGCGACCGGCACCGCCGCCGGGTCGTCCGGGGCCTGCTCCAGGATCAGGTGCGCGTTCGTGCCGCTGATCCCGAACGACGAGATGCCCGCGCGCCTGCGCCGGTCCACCTCCGGCCACGGCTGCTCGGCGGTGAGCAGCGCGACCGCACCCGCGCTCCAGTCCACCTCCGGCGTCGGCTCGTCGACGTGCAGGGTGCGCGGCAGCACGCCGCGGCGCAGCGCCTCCACCATCTTGATCACCCCGGCGATCCCGGCGGCCGCCATGGTGTGCCCGATGTTCGACTTGATCGAGCCGAGCCACAGCGGGCGGTCCGCGGGCCGGTCCGCGCCGTAGGTGGCCAGCAGTGCCTGCGCCTCGATCGGATCGCCGAGCACGGTGCCGGTGCCGTGCGCCTCGACCGCGTCGACGTCGGCGGGCGTCAGCCCGGCGTCGGCCAGCGCCTGCCGGATCACTCGCTGCTGGGACGGGCCGTTCGGCGCCGAGAAGCCGTTCGAGGCGCCGTCCTGGTTCAGCGCGCTGGAGCGGATCACCGCGAGCACCCGGTGGCCGCGGCGGCGCGCCTCCGAGAGCCGCTCGACCAGGACCAGCCCGACGCCCTCGCCCCAGCCGATGCCGTTCGCCGACGCCGCGAACGCCCGGCACCGCGCGCCGACCGAGAGCCCGCCGGTCCTGGCGAACTCGCTGAAAGCGCTCGGCGTCGACATCACCGCGACTCCGCCCGCGAGCGCCAGCGAGCACTCGCCCCCGCGCACCGCCTTGGCCGCGAGGTGCAGCGCCACCAGCGACGACGAGCAGGCGGTGTCGACGGTGATCGCGGGCCCCTCCAGCCCGAGCTCGTAGGAGATCCGCCCGGAGAGCGCGCTCGCCGAGCTGCCGGTCAGCAGGTACCCCTCGGTAGCGGCGCCGCCGAAGACCGCCTTCACGGCATGGTCCTGCGGCGTCCCGCCGACGAAGACCCCGGTGTCGCTGCCCCGCACCGAGCGCGGGTCGATGCCCGCGCGCTCGAAGAGCTCCCACGCGGCCTCGAGCAGCACGCGCTGCTGCGGATCCATCGCGGTCGCCTCGCGCGGCGAGATCCCGAACAGCCCCGCGTCGAAGTCGGTGACCCCGCGCACGAAGCCGCCGTCCCTGGTGGCCCCGCCGTCCCCGGCGTCCCAGCCGCGGTCGTCCGGCGCCGCCGAGATGGCGTCGGTGCCCGCGCTCAGCAGCGCCCACAGCTCCTCCGCCGACTCGACGCCGCCGGGAAAGCGGCAGGCCATGGCGACGATCGCCACCGGCTCCTCGGCCGAGGAGCGCGCGGCAGGCGCCGCCGCGCCCGCGCCGCCGAGCGCCGCGTCGCGCAGGAAGGCACCGACATCGGCCACCGTCGGGTAGTCGAAGACCAGCGTGCTCGGCAGGACGAGGCCGGTCCTTCCGGTGAGCCGGTTGCGCAGCTCGATGGCGGTCAGTGAATCGAAGCCCTGCTCGGAGAAGGCGACCGCGGTGTCCAGCGCCTCCGGCCCCTCGTGGCCGAGCACGGCGGCGGCCTCGGCCCGCACCACGGCGGTCAGGTACCGCCCCTGCTCGGTCGCGGTCATCCCGCCGAGCTCGCGGGCCAGCGCCGCGGTGGTTTCGGGGCGCGGCGCCGCCGCACCGAGCGCCCGCACCGCGGGCAGCTCCGCGATCAGCGGGCTCGGCCGCGCGATGGTGAAGGTCTCGGCGAAGCGCGCCCAGTCCATGTCGGCAATGGTCACCGTGGTGTCGCCGTGCCCGACGGCGGCCGCCAGTGCCCGCACCGCCACCGCGGGATCCATCTCGCCGACCCCGCGGCGCAGCAGCATGTCCCGCGAGCCGCGCTGGGTCATGCCGCCGCCTGCCCACGCCCCCCAGGCGATCGAGGTGGCGGGCAGCCCGCGCGCGGCGCGCAGCACGGCCAGCCCGTCCAGGTGGGCGTTGCCCGCGGCGTAGGCCGCGTTCCCGGCGCTGCCCCATGCGGCCGCGCCGGAGGAGAAGAGCACGAAGGCGGCGAGCGGCAGCCCGGCGGTCAGCGCGTCGAGGTGCACGGCGCCGAGCACCTTGGCGGCGTTCGACGCGGCGACCGTCGCGGGGGTGCAGTCGTCGAACGGCTCGAACCCGGCCACGCCCGCGGTGTGCACGACCGCGGTGAGCGGGAACTCGGCCGGGACGGCGCCGAGCACCGCGGCGAGCGCGCCGCGATCGGTCACGTCACAGGCCGAGATCGTCACCGCGGCGCCGGCCGCGCGCAGCTCGGCGGCGAGCTCGCCCGCGCCCGCCGCGGCGCCGCCCGCGCGGCTCACCAGCAGCAGGTGCGCCGCGCCGTTCGCGGCCGCCCAGCGCGCCACCTGCCCGCCGAGCGCGCCGGTACCGCCGGTGACGAGCACCGTGCCGGTCGGCCGCCACGGCGCCGCGGCCGCCGCACCGGGGTCGGGGACCAGCCTGCGCCCGTACACCCCATCCGGCCGCACCGTGACCTGGTCCTCGTCGGTCCCCGCCGCGAGCAGGGCGGCGAGCCGCTCGGCGACCCGGGCATCCGGCGCGGCGGGAAGGTCGACCAGCCCGCCCCAGCGGCCCGGGTACTCCAGCGCGGCGACCCGCCCGAGCCCCCACACCTGGGTCTGCCACGGGCTCGTCGTCGCCGCGCCGACCGCCCCGCTCGTCACACACCACAGCCGGGCGCCGATGCCTGCGTCGCCGAGCGCCTGCGTCAGCGCGATCGTCGCGGCGACGCCCGCGGAGAGCTCAGGGCGCTCCGGATCGATCCGATCGTCGATGGCGAGGGTGGAGACCACCCCCGCGAGCGAATCCGGCGCGACCCCGCATTCCCGCAGCCGGGCGGCCATCCCCGCCCGGTCGAGCCCGGCGAGCTCGACCGGGACGACGGTGCCACCGGCCGCCGCGAGCGCGGCCCCCACGATCTCGGTGTGCGCGTTCTGCAACCCTGCCAGCAGCCAGTTCCCGGCCGGGCGGCCCGCGGGCAGCTCCAGCCGCCGCCACTCCTCGCGAAACCGCCACGCCTCCGCCGTCGCGGCGGCGCGCTGCCGCTGCCGCCAGCCGGTCAGCCCCGGAAGCAGCGGGCGGACCAGGGCGGCATCGGTCTCCCAGTCCGCCGCGATGGCGTCGGCGTCGCCGTCGTCCACCGCGCGCCAGAACGCGGACCCGCCCGGCTCCGCGCCGGTTCCCCGCGGTGCGGCGGCATCCAGCCAGTAGCGCTTCCGCTGGAAGGCGTAAGTGGGCAGCGGGACCGCCGCGCGCGGCCCCGCTCCGAAGGCGGGGCCCCAGTCGACCGCGAGGCCGTGCGCCCAGCCCTGCCCGACGGATTCGAGCACCCGCCGCAGTCCGCCGGAGCCGCGGCGCAGCGTTCCCACCGCCACCGCGTCGGCCGCGGCGACCTCCGCCGTGCGCTCGACGGCCGGGGTCAGCACCGGGTGCGAGCTGACCTCCAGGAAGAACCGGTACCGCTCGGCGAGCAGCGTCCGCAGCACCGGGAGCAGGCGGACCGGCCTGCGCAGGTTCTCGATCCAGTACTCCGCGTCCAGCTCGGGGCCGGTCACCGGCGCCGCGCGCACGGTGGAGTGCATCGGTACCCGGCCGGGTACCGGGGCGATGCCTGCCAGCGCCTGCCGCAGCTCTGCCGCGACCGCGTCCACCTGGGCCGAGTGCGAGGCGTAGTCCACCTCGACCCGGCGGGAGCGGATGCCGCGCGCCGCGCACTCGGCCAGCACCGCCTCCAGCTCGGGCACGGCACCGGCGAGCACCGTGGACTCGGGGCCGTTCAGCGCCGCGATCGACACCGCGGCCCCGAACCGCTCCGCGAGCCCGCGCGCCTCCGGCTCCGGGAGCTCCACCGAGACCATCGCGCCGCGGCCGGCGAGCCCGGCCGCGATCACCCTGCTCCTGGCCACGACGATCAGTGCGGCGTCGGGCAGCGTCAGCGCGCCTGCGACGCAGGCCGCGGCGATCTCGCCCTGCGAGTGCCCGACCACGACATCCGGCCGCACGCCGAACGACTCCCATACCGCCGCCAGCGACACCATCACCGCGAACGAGAGCGGCTGCACCACGTCGACCGTCGCCGCGCAGGCGTCGTCCGCGACGGCGGCCAGCAGCGACCAGCCGGTCAGCGGGTCGAGCGCCGCGGCGCACTCGGCCATCCGCCCGGCGAAGACCTCGCTCTCCGCGAGCAGCTCCCGGCCCATGCCCGCCCACTGGGCGCCCTGGCCGGGGAAGACGAAGGCGACCCGGCCCGGCCTGGCGGTGCCGCCGACCCCGGCCACCGGATCACCCAGCGCGGCCGCGGCGGTGCGCAGCTCGGCGATGTCGGCGGCGGTGGCCATCGCCCCTGTCTCTTATACACA
>NZ_JBHVAK010000101.1:0-13944 GCF_042667085.1 Nocardia sp. NPDC057353 | reverse complement strand
GGCCACGGTCGTAGAGGGGTTCAGTTGGCGGTGGCCGGGATCCAGCGGGCGACCGAGAACAGCGGGCGTTTTCGCGACGACACGAAACTGTGCCTGGCCGGGCTCAGCAGGGCCGTCAGCCACGGGCGGCGGTACTCGGCGATCGCCGCCGCCACGGCGGGGTGGCGAATACAGTGCACTCCCCCCGGCATGCCGAGGCGGTGGCGACCCGCCCGGTTCAGTTCGCTGCGCATGGGTGTCCTTTACCTGGTGCTGACGTGGCCGTAATTCGCCAGGGCGAACAGTATCGGAAATCTTCCGATCGGCCCAGTACTTCGTCCTGGAAAACGCCGCAGCATGTCGGAAAGTTATCGTTGCCGACGCGGGTCGCACGGAAATTGTTGCGAATTGATCTCGGCAGCGTCACGGATCGGGCAGCCGCCGGAATTCAGGTGGATTCGGGGTGCCCGATGGGTACCAAGACTGATCGGCACCTCGTGCGAGACTGTCTCCCATGTTGCGGATCGGCCTCACCGGAGGCATGGGAGCGGGCAAGTCGACGGTGGCGCGGATCCTGACCGAGCTCGGCGGCGTCCTCATCGACTCCGACGCCATCGCGCGCGAGGTGGTCGCGCCGGGCACCCCGGGGCTGGCCGCCCTGGTCGAGCGCTTCGGCGACGGCATCCTCGCCGCCGACGGCAGCCTGGACCGCCCCGCGCTGGCCGCCATCGCCTTCGCCGACGACGAATCCAGGACCGCGCTCAACGGCATCGTGCACCCCCTGGTCGGCGCGCGCACCGCGGAGCTCTTCGCCGCCGCCCCCGCCGACGCCATCGTGGTGCAGGACGTCCCGCTGCTGGTGGAGAACAACCTCGCGCCCATGATGAACCTGGTGCTGGTGGTGCACGCCCCCGCCGAGCTGCGGCTGCGCAGGCTGGTCGAGTTCCGCGGCGTCAACGAGGCCGACGCGCGGGCGCGGATCGCCAGCCAGGCCACCGACGAGCAGCGCCGCGCCGCCGCCGACGTCTGGCTGGACAACAGCGGCGAGCCCGGCTCGCTCGACCCGATCGTGCGCGCCCTCTGGGCCGAGCGGCTGCTGCCCTTCGAGCGCAACCTGCGCACCGGTACCGCGGCCAAGCCGGAGTCGGTGCTGCTGGCAGGCCCGGACCCCGAGTGGGCCGCGCAGGCGCAGCGACTCATCAACCGGCTGTGGCTTGCCTGCGGCGGCGTGGCGACGAGCATCGAGCACACCGGCTCCACCTCGGTCCAGGACCTCCCGGCCAAGGACGTGCTCGACATCCAGATCACCGTGCCCGGCCTGGACGCCGCCGACGGGCTGCGCGACGCCCTGGTCGCCGCCGGATTCCCCGCGAGCGAGCACCGGTTCGACAACCCCAAGCCCGCCGACGACGACCCGGGCCGCTGGGAGAAGCGGCTGCACAACAGCGCCGACCCCGGGCGGCCCGCCAATATCCACTTACGGGTCGACGGCTCGCCCGGCGCCCGCTTCGCGCTCGCCTTCCGGGACGCGCTGCGCGCCGACCCCGAGCTGCGCGCCGAGTACCTCGCGGTCAAGCGCAAGGGCGAGGCCGAAGCGGAGGGGCTGACCGGCCGTGCGGCCATGGACGCCTACCTCGCCGTCAAGGAGCCCTTCTTCGACGCGGTGTACGCGCGGCTCAGCGCCAGCTGAGTTCCATGCCGAGCGACGCGGCCCATGCGTCCACCGAGTACCTGTGCGCGGCCAGCCCCTCGACGGCATACGTCGCGTTGAGCACGGCAGCCTCCGCGGCCGCGGCATCGATGAGCCCGGCCTCCAGCGCCGCGAGCAGCTCGTCGGTGTCGAGCAGCTCGGCCTCCCTGCCGTTCTGCACCGCGATGTCGAGGTAGTGGTCGAGCGCGCGCCAGCGGCGCGGGGCGACCGGGCGGAACACCCCGATATCCAGGTAGACGTCCTGATCCCGGACCTCGCCGGGCCGGAAGTGGAAGATCGTGGCGCGCACCCCGAGGTCGGGCAGCAGCCAGGACTCCATGTGCTCGAAGCGGGGGTGGTCGGCGGTGCGCGACATGTACAGCCCCCACGGCTCCTCCCGGTACACATCGACCGGCCGCACGAACCCCTTGTTGTCGGTGTTGGTGCGCGCCACCAGATCGAAGTGCTCGACCTTGGGCCGATGCACCGGTACCCCCTGCGCGTCTGTCATGACCGGAAATGTACCGGGCGCCGCCCGCGACCCCGGAGTGTGTCGGTGGCTCCGCCTACCCTGGTGAGCATGGCATTCGCAACCGAGATCCCGGAGGGGACCCCGCTGGCCCACTCGGAGTTCCGCCCGGTGGGCGAGATCGAGCGTGCCGAGGCCGAGTTCCGGGTCGTCAGCGACCACAAGCCCGCCGGTGACCAGCCCGCCGCCATCGCCGAGCTGGAGCGCCGGATCCGGGCGGGGGAGCGCGACGTGGTGCTGCTCGGCGCCACCGGCACCGGCAAGTCGGCGACGACGGCGTGGCTGGTGGAGAAGCTGCAGCGGCCGACGCTGGTGATGGCCCCGAACAAGACGCTCGCCGCCCAGCTGGCGAACGAGCTGCGGGAGATGTTCCCGCACAACGCGGTCGAGTACTTCGTCTCGTACTACGACTACTACCAGCCCGAGGCGTACATCGCGCAGACCGACACCTACATCGAGAAGGACAGCTCGATCAACGACGACGTGGAGCGGCTGCGCCACTCGGCGACCTCGAGCCTGCTCTCCCGGCGCGACGTGATCGTGGTCGCCTCGGTCTCCTGCATCTACGGCCTCGGCACCCCGCAGTCCTACCTGGACCGCTCGGTGCAGCTGGAGGTCGGCGGCGAGGTGGACCGGGACGCGCTGCTCCGGCTGCTGGTCGACGTGCAGTACACCCGCAACGACATGTCCTTCACCCGCGGCTCGTTCCGGGTGCGCGGCGACACCGTGGAGATCATCCCGTCCTACGAGGAGCTCGCGGTCCGCATCGAGTTCTTCGGCGACGAGATCGAGGCGCTCTACTACCTGCACCCGCTCACCGGCGACGTGGTGCGCAAGGTCGACACCGTGCGCATCTTCCCGGCCACGCACTACGTCGCGGGCCCGGAGCGGATGGAGCGCGCGGTGCGCGACATCGAGGCCGAGCTGGAGCAGCGGCTGGCCGAGCTGGAGCGGCAGGGCAAGCTGCTGGAGGCGCAGCGGCTGCGCATGCGCACCCAGTACGACCTGGAGATGATCCGCCAGGTCGGGTTCTGCTCCGGCATCGAGAACTACTCCCGGCACATCGACGGCAGGCCCGCGGGCTCGGCGCCCGCCACCCTGCTCGACTACTTCCCGGAGGATTTCCTCCTGGTGATCGACGAATCGCACGTCACGGTGCCGCAGATCGGCGGCATGTACGAGGGCGACATGTCGCGCAAGCGGAACCTGGTGGAGTTCGGCTTCCGGCTGCCGTCGGCGGTGGACAACCGCCCGCTCACCTGGGAGGAGTTCGCCGAGCGGATCGGCCAGGCGGTGTACCTCTCGGCCACGCCTGGCCCGTACGAGCTGGGGCAGACCGGCGGCGAGGTGGTCGAGCAGGTCATCCGCCCGACCGGGCTGGTCGACCCCGAGGTGGTGGTCAAGCCGACCAAGGGCCAGATCGACGACCTGGTGCACGAGATCCGGTTGCGCACCGAGAAGGACGAGCGGGTGCTGGTCACCACGCTCACCAAGAAGATGGCCGAGGATCTCACCGACTACCTGCTCGGCCTCGGCGTCCGGGTGCGCTACCTGCACTCCGAGATCGACACGCTGCGCCGGGTGGAGCTGCTGCGCCAGCTCCGGCTCGGCGAGTACGACGTGCTGGTCGGCATCAACCTGCTGCGCGAGGGGCTCGACCTGCCCGAGGTCTCGCTGGTCGCCATCCTGGACGCCGACAAGGAGGGGTTCCTGCGCAGCAGCACCAGCCTGATTCAGACCATCGGCCGCGCCGCCCGCAATGTCTCCGGGCAGGTGCACATGTACGCCGACACCGTCACCGACTCCATGCGGCACGCCATCGAGGAGACCGACCGGCGCCGGGCCAAGCAGGTGGCCTACAACGAGAAGATGGGCATCGACCCGATGCCGCTGCGCAAGAAGATCGCCGACATCCTGGATCAGGTCTACCAGGAGGCCGACGACCAGGTGGCGGTCGGCGGCTCCGGCCGCAATGCCAGCCGCGGCAGGCGGGCCCAGGGCGAACCGGGCCGCGCGGTCAGCGCGGGCGTCTACGAGGGCCGCGACACCTCGTCCATGCCGCGCGCCGAGCTGGCCGACCTGGTCGCCGAGCTCACCGCGCAGATGATGAACGCCGCCCGCGAGCTGCAGTTCGAGCTCGCGGGGCGGCTCAGGGACGAGATCGCCGACCTGAAGAAGGAGCTGCGCGGCATGGACGCCGCCGGGCTGTCGTGAGCGGGTCAGCCCTGCTGGGCCATCCACTCGTTCACCCGGCGCTCGGCCTCATCGGGGGAGACGTCCTCGACCCGGGTCATGGCCACCCAGCGGTGCCCGAACGGGTCGAGGAAGACGCCGAAGCGGTCGCCGGTGACGAAGGTGGCCGGCTGCTCCAGCACGGTCGCGCCGTGCGCGGCGGCCCGCTCGACCACGCCGTCCACGTCCGGGCAGTAGTGCACGATCGAGGTGTGCACCCAGCCCTGCTCCGGCGCGCGCACGCCGTTGTCCGGGATGGGCAGCCCGACCTGGAAGGTGGCGTCCCCGACCTTCACCTCGGCGTGCGCGGGCTGCCCGTCGGGGAGGTCGTTGCGGCTCAGCACCTCGGCGCCGAGCACCGCCGTGTAGAAATCCAGCGCGGCATTGCCGTCCGGCACCGCGAGGAAACAGGTGATCGAGTGGTAGCCGTTCGGGATGGGGTTCACGGTGTTCGTCATGGGCTCCACCCTGCCCCCGCCGCGCGCCCCGATCTTGGAAGAACGCGACACCGTGGCTGACGAGCGGCCCGCGCCCATCCGCGGCGGGATCAGCGCGCGGGACAGCCTGAAGGGCATCCTGCACCCCGGCGAGCAGGCCAGGCACCGCTCGCTGCACCGGCTGCCGGTCGGCCCCGCGCTCGACCGCTACGTGGCCTGGTACTGGGCGGTGCGCTGGGACCTGCGCGGGCAGCCGCCGTACCGGGCCGAGGTGCTCTCCCACCCGTGCGTCAACGTCACCTTCGAGGCGAGCGAGGAGCAGCGCGGCGGCTTCGTCAACGGCGTCTGCACCGCCCGCTTCGAGCGCGAGCTCACCGGCCGCGGCCACACCTTCGGGCTGCGCTTCCACCCCGGCGGCTTCGGCGCCTTCACCGGGCTCGACGTCGGCGCGCTGCGCGACCGGCGGCTGCCGCTCGGCGCGGTGCTGCCCGGCGCCGACGAGCTGGCCGGGCGGGTGCTCGCCGCCGCCGACGACGAAGCGCGCGCCGCGCTCGTCGAGGCGGACCTCACCGGCCGGGTGGCCGCCGCCGACCCGCAGTACGACCTGGTGCTCGCCGTCGTCGCGGCGATGGAGCGGGACCGCGAGCTCACCAGGGTCGACCAGGTCACCGCGCGGTTCGACATTCCGGTCCGCACCCTGCAGCGGCTCTTCCGCCGCTACGTCGGCGCGGGCCCGAAGTGGGTGCTGCGCCGCTACCGGCTGCAGGACGGCGCGCACCTGCTCGCCTGCGGCCGCGGCGCCGACCTGGCCGCGCTCGCACTGGAGCTCGGCTATTTCGACCAGGCGCATTTCTGCCGGGAATTCTCCGCCGAAATCGGGATGCCGCCGCTGGAATACGCGCGCAATTCCGCCCGCGCACCCGTCCCCGGACACGATTCGGTCGTTTCTTCGGTTCGATAGCGGATATCCGGCGGCATCGGCGGGACAATTGTTCCGGTCGGATTCCCTGCCGCGAAGGAGCGGGTCATGGATGTCGTGGTGTTGATCGGGCGGATCTTGTTCGCGCTGCTGTTCCTCGGCTCCGCCGCGGGGCACCTGAGCCAGGCGGACGCCATGGCCGGGTACGCGCAGAGCCGGGGCGTCCCCGCCCCCAAGCTCGCCGTGCTCGGCTCCGGGGTGCTCATGCTGATCGGCGCGCTGAGCGTGCTGCTCGGCGTCTGGGCCGACCTCGGATCGTTGCTGCTGGTGCTGTTCCTGCTGCCGACCGCGGTGCTCATGCACCCGTTCTGGAAGGAGACCGACCCCGAGACCAAGCAGATGGAGATGATCGGCTTCAACAAGGACGTCGCGCTCGGCGGCGCCGCGCTCGCGCTCTTCGCCTTCTTCGCGCACACGCCGGAGCTCGGGCTGACGCTCACCGGCCCGCTCTTCCACCTGAACTGACCCCGGCGCGGTACGCATTTCCCGCCGGAAACCGGCGGGCGGAGCGGCGCTGTGACGAATGTCTTACCGCGGCAATACGCTTCGATTCGCCTGTGACACTTCACAGATCGGCGCCGCGGACGCCGCGTCCGCCCAGGTTGTCGCGGCAGATGAGGGAACTCGCCGTGCGTGGGATCACCGGAATGGGCCGGGGACGCGGATGTGATGTGTTGCGATTTCTTAAATTCTCCGGGGTTTTGCCGCTATGGTCGGTCGCAGTCACCGCCCGGTGCGTGTCTCAGCCAGGCACCGGACCGGACCCGCCCTGAGTCGTTGGAGGAGAGATGACCGCCTACCGGACCATTGTCGTCGGTACCGATGGATCGGACTCGTCGTACGTGGCCGTGGAGAAGGCCGCGGCGCTGGCAGGCGTTTCCGACGCCGCCCTGATCGTGGCCTGCGCGTTCTACCCGACGGACGACCGCGATGTCGCCGCCGCAGCGGACGTGCTCAAGGACGAGGCCTACCAGGTGCGCGGCTCCGCGCCGACCAACGAGATCCTGCGGATCGCGCGGGACAAGGCGACGGCCGCGGGCGCCAAGAACATCGTGGAGCGGTCGATCGTCGGCGAGCCGGTCGATTCGCTGCTCAACCTGGTGCGCGAGGTCGAGGCCGATCTGCTCGTGGTCGGCAACCGGGGGTTGAACACCCTCGCGGGCCGGTTGCTCGGCTCGGTGCCGTCCGATGTCGCGCGCAAGTCCCGCTCGGACGTGCTGATCGTGCACACCGTGCGCTGACGCAGGTCTTTCCACCGCGGCCCCGCCGATCCGATCGGGCGGGGCCGCGGTGCGTCCTCAGGAGGCGAGCATGCCCAGTTCGGCGGGGAGGTCGGCGGTGTGCAGGACGGTGAGCCGCTGTGTCGCGCGGGTCAGCGCGACGTAGAGGTCATTGCGCCCGCGCGGCGACTCCGCGACGATCGCTCCCGGCTCGACCAGGATCACCGCGTCGAACTCCAGCCCCTTGACCTCGGCGACGGTGAGCACCCGCACCGACTCCCGCGGCGGCTCGGGCAGCGCGGCCACCAGTTCGTGCGGCACGATCACCGCTGCGGTGCCGGGCCCGGTCTCGGCGGCCACCGCCTTCGCCACCGCCTCGGCCAGCTCCCCCGGCGCGACCCGCGCCGCCTTCGGTGCCACCCCGGTGGCCCGGATCGAGCGCGGCGCCGCGGCCACCGGATCGATGGCGGCCAGCACGCCCGCGGCCACCTCCATGATCTCGGCGGGGGTGCGGTAGTTGACGGTGAGTTCGGCCAGCTTCCAGCGCCGCGCCACGTACGGCTCCAGGATCTCCTGCCAGGACGAGGCGCCCGCGGGGTCGCCGGTCTGCGCCACGTCGCCGACCGCGGTGATCCACCGGTTCGGGATGCGCCGCATGACCATTCGCCAGGCCATGGCCGAGAGCTCCTGCGCCTCGTCCACGATGACGTGGCCGTAGGTCCAGGTGCGGTCGCCCGCGGCGCGCTCGGCGGTGGTCTGGCTGGTGCGCACGTTCTGCCGCTCGGCCAGCTGCCCGGCGTCGATCAGGTCGTAGGCCATCAGGATCTCCGGGTCCAGCTCGTCCTCCAGGTCCTGCGGCGCGGAGCCGGTGAGGATGTCCAGCGCGTCCTGCGCCTCCTCCAGCCGGGCCCGCCAGCGCCGCCGGGAGCGCTCCCGCTCCTCGGCGTCGTCCACCCCGAGCAGCTCGGCCAGCTCGTCGAGCAGGGGCGCGTCGGCGGCGCTGAACTCGCCGGTGTCGGCGCGGTGCAGCGCGGCGCGGTCGGCCTCCGGCATGGTCTTCGCGACCCGGGCCAGCCGCTCCGGCTGGGCCAGCAGGTCGGCGAGCACCTCCTGCGGCGAGAGCGTGGGCCAGAGCCGGTCGATGGCGGCCTGCACCTCGGGGTCGGCGCGCATCTCGTCCCTGATGTCGCCGAGGTCGGCCGGGCTGAGCAGGCTCTCCGCGCCGACCAGGTTGGCGCCCATGGTGGCGGCGAGCTGCTCGGTGAGCGCCTCGATCACCGAGGCGGCGAAGACCGGCCTGGCCAGGTTGTGCGGGCGCCGGGACGAGCGGGCGCGGCCGCGCGCCTTGGTCGCGATGCCGCGATCCAGCGTCACCGGGTAGCTGTCGAAGCGCAGCCGGATCGGCTCCCTCGGCACCTCCTGCCGGTCCCGCACGGCCTGCTTGAGCACCGGGAGGATGTCGAGCGAGCCCTTGAGCTCACCGGCGCGCAGGCTGTCCGCCCTGGTCGCCTTCACCCCGGGGTAGAGGTCGCCGATGGTGGAGAGCAGCACGCCGGTCTCGCCGAGCGAGGGCAGCACCTGCCCGATGTAGTCCAGGAAGGTGGCGTTCGGGCCGATGATCAGCACGCCGCTCTTGGCCAGCTGCTGGCGGTAGGTGTAGAGCAGGTAGGCGGCGCGGTGCAGCGCCACCGCGGTCTTGCCGGTGCCCGGCCCGCCCTGCACCACGAGCACGCTCTTGTGCTCGGAGCGGATGATCGCGTCCTGCTCGCTCTGGATGGTCTCGACGATGTCGTTCATGTGCCCGGTGCGGGCCGCGTTCAGCGCGGCGAGCAGCGCGCTCTCGCCGCCGACGCCGCCGTCCGGCTGCGCCGCGCCCGCCGCGTCCAGCGCCTCGACGGCCAGGTACTCGTCGTGCAGCGCGGTCACCCCGCGGTTGCGCGAGCGGATGTGCCTGCGCCGCCGCACCCCCTCCGGCATGGCGGTGGTGGCCAGGTAGAAGGGCCGGGCCAGCGGGGCGCGCCAGTCCAGCAGCAGCGGGTCGTAGTCGTGCTCCTCGTCCAGGATGCCGAGCCTGCCGATGTAGCGGCGGGCGTCCTCGGACTGCTCCGGGTCCAGGTCGATCCGGCCGAAGCAGAGCCCGTGCTCGGCGGCGTCGTACTTGGCCAGGTCCTCGCTGTAGAGCTGGGTGAACGATTCACGCTCGCTGCGCGCCTGCGGGGTGCCGCCGGTCTCCAGCAGCACGGTGCGCAGCCGGTTCCGCGCGTACTCGCGCATGGCGTCCAGCCGCTCGTAGAGCGCGGTCAGGTACTCCTGCTCGGTCATCAGGTCGGCGTCGCGGCCTTCGGGCACACTGAACTCCTTCTCGGCCGGGTGGGGAGTCCGCTGCGCACGGCGCGCGCAACCGGAGAACGGAACGATCGAGTCTACTCCGGCCGGGGGCGGTCAGGAGGCGTGCGTGCTGGTCGGGTGGCCACGGTCACCACCCGGCTTGGCCTGGTACATCGCCACGTCGGCGTCGTGCAGCACCGCCTCCGGGGTGCGGCCGTCGCCGGGGATCAGATCGGTGGCGCCGACCGAGGCCTCGACCTCGATCCGGTGCCCGCGCGCGATGATCGGCTCCGCCATGGCGGCCCGCAGCCGGTGCACCAGCGCCTGCCGGTCGGCGGGGCGGGAGCGCCCGGCGACCAGGACCAGGAACTCGTCGCCGCCGAGCCTGCCGACCACGTCGTCGGCGCGCAGCGCGCGCTGCAGCCGCTGCGCCACGATCTGCAGCACGGTGTCGCCGATGGCGTGCCCGAGCGTGTCGTTGATCGCCTTGAAGCCGTCCAGGTCGATGAAGAGCACCAGCGAGACCGGCTGCTCGTCGCCCGCGGCCAGCGCCTCGGCCAGCCGGGCCAGCACCAGCGAGCGGTTCGCCAGCCCGGTGAGCGAGTCGTGCGTCGCCTGGTACTCCAATTGCCGTCGGCTGGCCCGGAACTCGGTGATGTCGGCGAACGAGGAGACCGCCGAGGAGCCGGGGTCGTGCGGGTTGAGCAGCCTGCTGCTGCCGGAGAGCCAGCGGCGCTGCCCGTCGTGCCGGTCCACCCCGAAGACGTAGCCGGTGATGGTCTCGCCGGTGGCCAGGGTGCGCGCCACCTGGTGCCTGGCGGGGGCGAGCGGGCGCGCGGCGGCGTCCAGCAGGGTGAGCGGCAGCTCCTCGATCCGGCAGCCGATCGGGTCGACCCCGGTGAGCACGCCGAAGATGCGCCGCGCGGCCGGGTTGATGGACTCGATCCGGCCGTCCCGGTCGATCACCACCACGCCCTCCTCCAGCTGCTCCACCACGGTGGTGAAGTGCTGCTCGGCGCGGTGCTGCGCGGCCTCGGCGGTGCGCTGCGCGGTGAGGTCGTGGATCACCACCTGGTACGCGAGGTGGTCGTGCCACGGCGTGCGCACCGCGACGGTCTGCACGTCGACGGTGCCGCCGTCCACCCGGAGCAGCGTCATCTCGGCGGGCGGCGAGGCCGCGCCCTCGTCGGCGAGCCGGGCGATCCGGTTCAGCATGGCGGGCACGAAGCGGGGGTGCACGAAGTCGGTGAGCGGCCTGCCGACCACCTCGGCGGCGGATGCGGCACCGACCAGCCGGACCGCGGCGGGGTTCACGTAGACGACGGTGCCGCGCTCGTGCACGCAGACGCCGTCCGGGATGTGCTCGACCAGCGAGCGGTAGCGCTGGGCGAGCAGCTCGGCGCTCGCCGCCCGCGCCTCGGCGGCCGGCGTGCCTGCAGCAGCTGCGGTGCCGTCCTCACCCACTCCGCTCCCCGATCGTTCGTCCCGGTCGTCGCGCCACACCTGTCGGAACGGCAGCCACTCGCGCCTGGCCGCGGGGGACCGGTTCGCCGCCGGGAGCCGGCGGAGGAGCACAGATCATGCCCGGTGCCGCAGAAGCCGTCCAGAGCAGTACTCGTGATCATATGTCGATCGGGCGCACCGTTTCCGTTACCGCAGCGTACGCACCGCCCGGTCAGAGCGGGACCGACCAGCGCAGCCTGGTGCCCGGGTAGGTGCTCGGGTCGCTGTCCGGCCCCGCGGTGGCCACCGCCAGCGAGCCGCCCGCCGACTCGGCGCGCTGCTCCAGGTTGCGCAGCCCGGAGCGCGCCACGTGGTGCGGGATGCCCCAGCCGTTGTCGGTGACCACCACGGTGAGCGCGCTGCCCGCGGCCACCTCGACCAGCACGGTGTCGGCGCCGGAGTGCCGCACCGCGTTGCTCACCGCCTCCCGCACCACCGCCTCGGTGTGGTCGGCCAGCTCCGGCGCGAGCGCGTCCACCGGGCCGGTGATCCGCAGGTCGGCGTGGAGCGCGGTCTCCGCGGTCTGCTGCCGCACCGCGTCGGCGAGCCGCTGCTGCAGCCCGACCCCGCCGTGCAGGTCGAAGATCGAGGTCCGGATCTCCTGCACCACCTCGTGCAGGTCGTCGATGGTGGCGCCGAGCCGCTCCCGCACGAGGGGCCCTTCGACCTGCGGCAGCGTGCTCTGCAGCGCCAGCCCGATGGCGAAGAGCCGCTGGATGACGTGGTCGTGCAGGTCGCGGGCGATCCGGTCGCGGTCGGCGACCAGGTCCAGCTCGCGCACCCGCTGCTGGGCGTCGGCGAGCTGCATGGCCAGCGCGGCCTGGTCGGTGAAGGCGGCGGTCAGCTCGACCAGCTCGTCGTCGAACGGCGCGAAGCCGGCGGGCCGCACGGTGACCAGCACGCCGAGCGTGCTGTCCGGGGTGCAGAGCGGGAGCACGAGCACCGGCCCGGCATTGCGCAGCGGCACCCCGAGGTCGATGCCGCCGACGTCGTCCCAGCGCAGCGGGGTGCGCCGGGTGAAGGCCTCGCCGAGCGCGGTGCCCGCGATCCGCACCGGCTGCCAGTCGGCGCCCGCGTCCGGCCCGACCCACTGGGTCACCACCAGCTCCCGCACCGGCGTGCCGCCCGCGACCCGCATCGGCGCGCTGGCCAGGAAGGCCTGGTGCGAGCCGCTCAGCGTGCGGGCGTGGTCGACCACGTGGGCCAGCACCCGGTCCGAGTCGGTGCCCGCCAGGAACTCGGTGGCGATGTCGCGGGTGGCCTCGATCCAGGCCTGCCTGGTGCGCGCCGACTCGTACAGCCTGGCGTTGTCCACGGCGGTCCCCGCCGCCGCGGCGAGCGCCTGCACCAGCACGTCGTCGTCCTCGGTGAAGGGCTGGCCGCCCGCCTTCTCGGTCAGGTAGAGGCTGCCGAAGACCTCCTCCCTGATCCGCACCGAGACCCCGAGGAAGGTGCGCATCGGCGGGTGCCCCGGCGGGAAGCCGACCGAGTCCGGGTGCGCGGTGAGGTCGTCCAGCCGGACCGGGCGGGTGTGCCCGAAGACCGTGCCGAGCACGCCGTGCCCGGCGGGCTGGGTGGCGATCCGCGCCCTGGTGGCGTCGTCGATCCCCTCGTCCAGGAACTGGACCACCTGCTCGTCGTGGCCGCGCACCGCGAGCGCGCCGTAGCGCGCGTCCACCAGCTGGGTGGCGGCGTGCACGATGGCCTTGAGGGTGTCGTCCAGGTCCAGCCCCGCGGTCACCGTGAGCATCGCCTCGACCAGGCCGTCCATCCGGTCCCTGGAATCGATGATGAGCTCGACCCGCTCCTTCACCTCGCCCAGCAGCTCGCGCAGCCGCAGCTGGGAGAGGGTGTCGCGCACCGAGTAGGGATCGCTGCCGTTCTCGTCGGTCATCCGCGCATTCCCCTGCTGCCGGGCGTCGGCGCCCGAACTCGAAAACCCCTCGCGCGCGGCACCGGCCGCGCGAACTCAGTCTAGAACGCCGGGTCCGCGCGACGGCCCGCGCCGGGCCGTGTCGCACGCCCGGGCCGGTGACAGAGGACTTTCGACCCTGGTCCCTTGCGGTGAGCGGCTGTTGCATGGTCTCCGGGAACGAATCGGAAGTGGGGTGTGGCAGATGGATTCGTCGAAACGGGTGCGCCGATCGTCCGCGCCGCGGTCGGTGGCGATGCGCCGCCGCCCGGTGGCGGCGGGCCGGCTCCGCAGCACGCCCGCGCCCGAGCGGGCGGTGCAGCAGTGGACCACCGCGGGCGACCCGGTGCTCGCGGTGACCACCTCCGGCGAGGTGGAGCCAGCCGAGGTCACCCGCGCGGTGCGCGCCATCGGCCGGGTGCTGCGCAGGCACCGGCTGGACGCCACCACCAGGGTCAGGGTGACGGCGCCCGCCCGCCCCGGCGAGCCGACGCTGGTGCAGGCCAACCTCTGCCTGCGCGACCTGCCGACCCGGGTGCAGGTCACCGGCCCGCGCGGCTTCGCGGTGACCTTCGCCGCCGAGCGGCTGGACCGCAGGCTGGCGCGCGCGGCCGCGGGCGAGGCGCGGGCCTGGCCGGATCCGGCCAGGCCGCCGCTCACCGCGGTCACCGCGGTGCGGCCGATCGTGCGCAGCAAGCAGTGCCTGCTGCTGGACGGCACCGTCGCCGAGGCGGCCGCCATCCTGGACGCCATGGACTACGAGGCGTACCTGTTCGTGGACGCCGAGACCGGGGAGGACGCCGTCGTGCACTGGGTCGACGGGTTCGGCGCCGGGCTCGTCCGGCAGCGCTCGACCCGGCCCGCCGCCTCGCCCGTGACCGGGCCGCTGAGCGTCGGCGCGCTCCCGGTGCGCACCGCGGCCGCGCCCGCGCCGGTGCTGACCAAGGCCGCCGCCGCGCACCGGCTCTGCCGCGCGGGCCTGCCCTTCCTGTTCTTCACCGACACCGCCACCGGCCGCGGCGCCCTGCTCTACCGCCGCTACGACGGCGATCTCACCCTGGTCACGCCCGCCGCCGCGGGGTGAGCCCGCCGGTCCGGCGACCCGGTCGCCGGATGGGCAGGGGTGGCCGAGCGG
>NZ_JBHVAK010000100.1:0-14484 GCF_042667085.1 Nocardia sp. NPDC057353 | reverse complement strand
GTCCGGCAGCGCGCCGGACGCCGCTACCGCGGCTACTTCTCCGCGGCCTCCGGCTCGTCGAAGAGCTGCGCCTGCCCGGTGACCACGGTGGTCAGGATCTCGCGCGCCACCCGCAGCAACTCCGCCACCTGGGGCGAGGTCAGGGCGTAGGTGACGGAGAGCCCCTCCCGGCGGGCCGTCACCAGCCCGGTGCGGCGCAGGATGGCGAGCTGCTGGGAGAGGTTCGCGGGCTCGACGTCGACCTCGGGCAGCATCTCCGCCACCGTGTGCTCGCGTTCGCTCAGCAACTCCAGGACCCGGATCCGCGCCGGGTGCCCGAGCGTCTTGAAGAAGTCGGCCTTCATCCGGTACAGCGGCCGGCGCACACCGCCCACGTCGACCCTCCAACCAGCGCACCGGAGATTTGCCCGCTCACCCTAGCAAACCGCCGACGCGCGGCCCCCCGACCGCGCCGAACCGGCGGTCAGACCTCGAGTTCCCTGGTCACGGCCTTGAGGCTGTGCCTGGCGAGCGCCAGGTTGCCGCGGCCGCGGTCGAGCACGACGTAGACGAAGAGCCCGTTGCCGGTGGGGCGCAGCAGGTGGAACTGGGTGCGCAGGGTGATCAGGATGTCGTCGATCTCCTCGTCGAGCCCGAGGTCGCCGATGGTCCGCATCTTGGCCCGCACGATCTCGGTGGTGCCCGCGGCGGCCAGCTCGATGTCGAAGTCGCGGGAGCCGCCCGCGGTGCCGAGCGGCATGCCGCTGCCGTAGTCGACGACGGCCGCGGCGATCGCGCCGTCCAGCATCATCAGATCCTTCAACGCGACTTCCATGTGGGCCACAGCGATTCCTTCCGTCGGTCCGCCCACCGTACTCCATGAGATGCGCAATTGCGGAGATACGCAAGCAGGCAACCGAGCGTCCGCCCCGCGCCCGGCGTGGTCACGGTGGAGAGGGTTCCGCTGTGCGCCGGGTCACCGGTACGGGGTAGCATCGGCCGCTGATCCCGCCGCCCCGCGGCCGGACGTTCGTGCTCCACCGAGCCGATGAGGGTGCCAGGCCCCGTTTCGGGCCGTCGGTTCGTTGATCTCGATGCTTCGTTGACCGGATTCAACCGATATCGATACTGGGGGCGCCAGATGTCGAGTTCTGCCGAGGCGGTGCGGATGTGACGCACGTCGACGATGTTCAACCGGTGGTCGATTCCGTGGATCTGGCGGATCGGTACCGGAGTTCAACGGGTCCGGTGCTGCTCACCGGGGTTCAGGCGATCGCGCGGCTGCTGGTGGAGCAGCACGAGCGGGATCGGCGGGCGGGGCGGCGGGTGGCGACCTTCGTCTCCGGGTATCAGGGCAGTCCGTTGGCGGGGTTGGACCGCCTGCTGGCCGGGCTGCCCGAGCTGGCGTCCGAGCACGATGTGCGGTTGGTGCCGGGGGTGAACGAAGAGCTGGCGGCGACGTCGGTGTGGGGCAGTCAGCTGGAGTTGCCGAAGGGGAATCGGACGCACGACGGGGTGATCGGGGTCTGGTACGGCAAAGGCCCCGGACTGGATCGCGCCGGTGACGCGCTGCGGCATGCCGCCATGTACGGCGCGCATCCGGCGGGCGGGGCGTTCGCGCTGGTCGGGGACGATCCGGCGGCGAAGTCGTCGTCGGTGCCCGCGGCCAGTGAGCGTTCGCTGGCCGCGCTATCGATGCCGGTGTTGTTCCCGCGCAACGCCGAGGAGGTCGTCACCTTCGGGCTGTACGCCGTGGCGCTCTCGCGGGCGTCGGGGTGCTGGCCCGCATTGAAACTGGTCGCCGACGTCGCCGACGGGCTGTGGACCCTCGACCGTGATTTCACCGATTTCCGCATCACCGTGCCGCGGCTGGAGTGGGAGGGCAGGCCGTGGACCTACCGGCAGCGGGTGCTGGCGGCGCCGCCGGACAGTGTGTTGGCCGAGGCGGATCTGTACGGTCCGCGGTGGGCGATGGTGCGGGAGTTCGCCGCTGTCAACGAGATCGATCGTGTCGAGGTCGACCCGCGTGCTGCGTGGCTGGGGATCGTGGCCGTCGGAACCGCTTACGACGCGGTGCGTCAGGCACTCGGGGAACTCGGCCTGGACGAGGACGACCTGTGCCGGTCCGGGATCAGGATCCTGCGGGTCGGCATGCCCTACCCGCTGGACGCGGGCACGGTCCGCCGCCTCGCCTCCGGGACGGAGGCGGTCCTGGTCGTGGAGGACAAGACCGCGTTCGTGGAATCCCAGGTACTGGAGGCGCTCTACGGCACCGCCGCGCCGCCGCGCGTACTCGGCAAACGCGCCGCCGACGGCCGTCCCCTTGTCCCCGCCGACGGCGAGCTGACCGCCGCCCGCCTGCTCGGGCCCTTGCGCAGCGTGCTGCGCGACCGCGTCCCGCTGCGCTCCCCGCTCCCCGCTCCCCTGCCGCTCAGTGTGCTGGACACCAAGCGCACCGCCTTCTTCTGCTCTGGCTGCCCGCACAACCGCTCGACCGCCGTCCCGGACGGCTCGCTCGCCGGCGGCGGTATCGGCTGCCACACCCTGGTCACGATGTCCTCGCGGACCGATTCCCAGGTCACGGGGCTCACCCAGATGGGTGGTGAGGGTGCGCAGTGGATCGGCCAGGCCCCGTACACCGATGTCGGGCACATCTTCCAGAACGTCGGTGACGGAACGTATTTCCACTCCGGGCAGCTCGCCATCCAAGCCTGCATCGCCGCCGGGGTGAACATCACCTACAAGATCCTCTACAACTCCGCGGTGGCCATGACCGGCGCCCAGGACGCCGAAGCCGGACTCGCGGTACCGCAGCTGACCCACAAGCTCGCCGCCGAAGGCGTGGCGAAGACCATCGTGTGCGCGGACGAACCGGAACGCCACCGCGGCGCCTCGTTCGCACCGGGCGTACTGGTGTGGGACCGCGACCGCCTCGACGAGGCCCAGCGCCTGCTGCGCGAGGTCCCCGGCGTGACCGTCCTGATCTACGACCAGCCGTGCGCGGCCGACACCCGGCGCAAACGCAAGCGCGGCGCGGCACCGGTGCGCCGCACCCGCGTCCTGATCAACGAGGCCGTCTGCGAGGGCTGCGGCGACTGCGGGGTGAAGTCGAACTGCCTGTCGGTGCGCCCGGTGCAGACCGAGTTCGGCCGCAAGACCCGCATCGACCAGACCGGCTGCAACACCGACTACAGCTGCCTGGACGGCGACTGCCCGGCCTTCGTCACCGTCGAACTTCCCGATGTCCCCGCACCGCCCGCCCGCAGCGCGCCCTCGGCCCCGCCATCGGTCGGTGAGCCCGAACTGCCCGAGATCGACGGCACCTTCAACATCTTCCTGGCAGGCGTCGGCGGAACCGGCATCGTCACCGCCAACCAGGTGCTCGGCACCGCCGCGCTGCGGGCCGGGCTGCACGTGGAGGGGCTGGACCAGACCGGCCTCAGCCAGAAGGCGGGCCCGGTCACCTCGCACCTGCGGCTGAGCAGGCGCGCGGTCGACGCCGCCAACCGCATCGCCCCCGCGGGCGCCGACTGCTTCCTCGCATTCGACCTGCTAACCGCCGCCGACGACCGCAACCTGCGCTACGGCAGCACCGAGCGCACCCTGGTCGTCGCCTCGACCAGCCGCACCCCGACCGGCGACATGGTGCACGACCCCTCGGTCGGCTACCCGGCGGAGAGCGTGCTGCTCGACCGGATGGCGACCGCGGGCAGGGACGTGCTCGGCTTCGACGCCATCGCCGCCGCCGAGGTGCTCTTCGGCGACTCCGCGACCGCGAACTCGCTGCTGGTCGGCGCCGCCTACCAGGCAGGGGCGCTGCCCATCCACGCCTCCGCCATCGAGGAGGCGATCGCGCTCAACGGGGTCGCGGTCCGCGCCAACCAGGCCGCCTTCGCCTGGGGCCGGGCCGCCGTCGCCGACCCGGCGGCCTTCGCCGCGGCCACCCGCGCGGGCGAGCGGTCGCACCGCAGCGACGACGCCCCGCTGCCCGCGCACCTGCTCGCCCCGCTGCGGGTTACCGGCGCGGTGCGCGCCACCGTCGAGCGCCGCGCCGCCCAGCTCGTCGCCTACCAGGGTGAACCGCTCGCCGCCCGCTATCTCGCTGTGGTGCAGCAGGTCTGGGCCGCCGAGCAGGTGATCGGCGCGGGCAGCGAGCTCACCGCGGCGGTCGCGCACGGGCTGCACAAGCTGCTGGCCTACAAGGACGAGTACGAGGTCGCCCGCATGCTCGTCGACCCCGCCTTCCTCGGCGCGGTCCGCGACGAACTGCCCGGCGCGGGCACCCTCACCTACCGGCTGCACCCGCCGACCCTGCGCGCCCTCGGCCGGGACAGGAAGATCGGGCTGCGCTCCCCCGCCGCCCTGCGGCTGCTCGCCCGCGGCCGCGGCCTGCGCGGCACCCCGTTCGACCCCTTCGGGTACACGCGGATGCGGCGGCTCGAGCGCCGCCTCGCCGAGCACTACGAGCACACGATCCGCGCCATGACCGCCGACCTCACCCCGGAGAACCACGCGCACGCGGTGTCGGTGGCCGCCGCGGCGGAGCTGGTGCGCGGCTACGAGGAGGTCAAGCTGCGCACCGTCGAGACCTACCTGGCCCGGCTGCGCGCGCTCGGCGTCGACACCGCCGGGATCCTGGCCGGTGGCCCCGGCTGACCGGAGCCCCGCCGGGTCAGCGGAGCAGGCTCAGCCGGATCCGGAAGTGGTCGATTCCGGCGGGCACCGGCGCCGCGGGCACGGCACCGGCGGCGATGCCGAATCGCTGCTCCCGCAGCAGCGCCGCGAGCAGCGTGGAGGTGGTCAGCAGCACCACATTGCGGCCGGGGCAGACGCCGGGCCCCGCGCTGAACGGGACCAGCGCCGGGTGCTCGTCGGCGCGGCCGTCGAGCCACAGCTCCGGGGTGAACCGGTCGGCGGTGTCACCCAGGCTGTCCGGGTCGCGGTGGAAGAGCGGCGCGAACACCAGGAAGGTGGTCCCCGCGGCGAATTTTCGCCCGTGCCAGGTGCTGGGCGCGGTGGACTGCCGCAGGATCATCGGGGTGGTCGGCCACAGCCGGACCGTGTCGAGCACGCAGGCGCGCAGCCGCTCGAACGGGCTCGGCCCGGCGCCGGGCAGCTCCTGCCGGGCCCACTCGTCCTGCGCGGGGTTCGCGGCGAGCAGCGCCAGGGTGCGGAAGGCGGTGATGCCCGCGGCATCGAAGGCGAAGAGCCAGTGCGCCACCTGGTCCGCCGGCTCGATATCGGAATCCGGTGCGGCCGCGGCGATCGCCGCCGCGAGGGTGCCCGGCTCGGCGGCGTCCAGGTAGCGCTGGATGCCCGCCGCCAGCCGACGGTGCCCGGCCTCGTCGCGGGGTGCGGCGAAGGCCCAGTTCGCGCGGGTGCGCAGCCGGGCCAGCTCGTCGGTGAGCGCGGTGTCGTCGCGGGCGGCGGTGCCGAGCGCGACGGTGCGCACCAGCCGCCACCACTGCTCGGCGAAGGTGTCCCAGTCCAGCTCGCCGGTCTCGCCCGCACGGCGGAGCAGGGTGCGCGCGGTCTCCTCGGCCCTGGCGGTCAGCTCGGGCGCAATGGCGTGCACGGGGTTCGGGGTCTGCAGCGCGGTCTCGGTGAAGGCGCGCCTGCGGGCGCGCACCCGGCCGCGGCTCACCAGCACCCCGTGCGGCTGGAAGTGGTCGAGCGCGGCGCGTTTCAGTCCGGCGGCCGGTTCGAACGGGCCGGGCTCGCCCGCCAGCAGCCGTGCCACGTCGAGCGGGTCGAGCAGCACGGCCATCGGCAGCCCGGGCAGGGGCAGCCGCACCGGCGCGGGTCCGCGCCGCGCGCGGAGCCGCCGCAGCAGCGCGACCGCGCGCGCGTCCAGCCGGAGCCGTTCGGCGAGCGCCACCATGCGCGGGCGGCGCAGGATCGCGCCCTGCGCCACGGTGGGCGCGAGCACCTCGGCGAGCACCCGCGCCGCGTCCGCGGCGCCTTCGATCGTGGCCGGGCGGAGTTCACGGAGCTGCGTCATGCCCGCGAGCTACCCCCGGCGCCGCACCGATAACGCGGCACCGATGAGTTTCCGGCACCCAGGAGGTCTACCCGGCATGAGAAGACTGATCTACGGCTTCGGCGTCTCCCTGGACGGTTACGTCAACGACCGGAACGGCAGCATCGACTGGTCCGACCCCGACGACGAGCTGCACCAGCACCACAACGACCGGTTCCGCGAGCTCGAGGTGGTGCTCAACGGCCGCAGGCTCTTCGAGCTCATGGCCGAGTACTGGCCGCACGTGCCCGCCGACGCGCCGCCGATCGAGCGCGAGTTCGGGCAGCTCTGGACCGCGGTGCCCAAGGTCGTCTTCTCCCGCACGCTCACCGAGGTCGCCTGGAACAGCAGGCTGGTCGCGGAGAACGCGGTCGAGGAGGTGCGCCGGATCAAGGGCGAGGGCGACGGCCTCATGGAGATCGGCGGCGCCGAGCTGGCCGCCGCGGTCATCCCGCACGGCCTCATCGACGAGTACCACGTCTACGTCTCGCCGGTGCTGCTCGGCGGCGGCACCCCGATGTTCCCCGCGCTGGCCGAGCGCATCCGGCTCCGCCCGGTCGAGACCAGGCAGTTCCGATCCGCGCAGCTGCTCCGCTTCCGCGCCGAATAGCAATCATCGAGCAATAGACTGGAGGTGTGAATATCCGGCTCCGCGCCCTCGAGCGCGACGATCTCCCCTTCGTCCACCGGCTCACCAACGACGCGCAGATCATGTCCTACTGGTTCGACGAGCCGTTCGAGGCACTGGTCGAGCTGCGCGCCATCTACGACCGGCACATCCACGACGAGCGCGAGCGCCGCTTCATCCTGGATGTGGACGGCGAGCAGGCCGGGCTGGTGGAGCTGCGGGAGATCGCGCCGGTGCACCGCAACGCGGAGTTCCAGATCATCATCGCGCCCGGCCACCAGGGGCGCGGGCTGGCCTCGATCGCAACCGGGAAGGCGCTGGACTACGCCTTCGCCGTCCTGAACCTGCACAAGGTCTACCTCATCGTGGACGTGGTGAACGAGAAGGCGATCCACGTCTACCGCAAGCTCGGCTTCCAGGACGAGGGCACCCTGCGCGACGAGTACTTCGCCGCGGGCCGCTACCGGAACGCCCTGCGCATGGGCATCCTGCAGCACGAGCACCTGGGTGGGTGAGCGGCTGCTTCACCGCGTGCTCCGCGGCGAGTGAAACGTTTCATATTTACCCTTTCGAAACTTGCCCAGAGTTAGCCGTCGGGTGAAAATGGTAGCCATGTCTACCACCCGGGCAGTCCCGTTGACCGAACAGCCGGACCCGCGGGTCACCGCGGGCATCGCGCGCTGGGAGGAGGCCCACCGCGCAGCGCTGGCGGCGGGCGATCCCGAGCGCGCGAGCGCGACCCGCGCGGTGCTCGAGGGGTATCTGACCGAGGCCAGGCGCCGAAGTCTCTGACCGCGGCAGCCTCCGGGGCACCGGTCAGACGGTCCGGAGCGCGCGGTCGGCCGCGGCGAGCACCCGGCCGAACGCGAACGAGATCACCGGCTTCGCCACCGCCCGGGTGAGCACGCCCGCACCGAACGGCACCCGCAGCTCGGCGATGGTGGTCCAGACGACCGCCGTCCCGCCGGGCACCGCGGTGCAGGTGAGCCGCCCGCCCTCGTGCCGCGCGGGCGGGAAACTCCGCTCCACCAGGTACTCGAACTCGTGCGGCGGCCGATAGGCGGTGATCCGCTCGCGGAACCAGCCGATCACCCAGATCAGCGTCCGCACCGCATCCCGCCCGAACGGCGCATCCACCCCCGGAGCGGTCAGCCACGCCCGGAGAACAACCCCCGCCCGCGGATAATTGCCCGCGTCGGCGAGCCACGCGAAGACCTCATCGACAGGTGCGGCGATCACGCGATCGACCTCGATGGTTTCCATCGGAGAACCCCCTCCTCGATCTACTACAGTCGATAGTAGACCTCCCGGCCCCGCCTCGGTAGCCTCGATCCGGTGACCGGAGACAACCGCTCGATGCGCACCCGCATGCTCGCCGGCGATCTCTACCTGGCCGACGACCCCGAACTGACCGAGCTGAACCTGCGTGCCATGGACCTCGTGGACACCTACAACGCCACGCCCATCCGGGACGCGCCCCGCCGCCGCGAGATCCTCACCGACCTGCTCGGCTCCCTCGGCCCCGACATCGAGATCCGCCCGCCCCTGCGCGTCGACTACGGCAGCAACCTGCACATCGGCGCGCGCAGCTTCGCCAACTTCGGGCTCGTCGCCCTCGACGTCGCCGCCATCACCATCGGCGCCGACTGTCAGATCGGTACCAATGTCCAGCTCCTCACCCCCACCCACCCCCTCGACCCCCAATTGCGCCGGGACAAGTGGGAGGCCGCCGCTCCGATCCACATCGGCGACAATGTCTGGCTCGGCAGCGGAGCGATCGTGCTCGCGGGCGTCACCATCGGGGCCGACACCGTGGTCGGGGCCGGCGCGGTGGTGACCAGGGATCTGCCGTCCGGGGTCGTCGCGGTCGGCAATCCGGCCCGGGTCGTCCGCACGCTCGGGTAGCACGCGGGTTGCGCGACCCCCACGAAGTGGCAGCCACTGTTCCAGCGCGCTAGTATCTAGTGCACTATGGAATCACGCGCTAGGGAACGGACCGGCGAGCTGGGCAGGCAGCTGTCGTTCGCGCTCTACGGAGCGGCGAACCGCATGATCCGCCACCACAAACCGATCCTCGAACCCCTGGGGCTGACCTTCCCGCAGTACCTGGTCGTCCTGGCGCTCATCGACGGCGCGCCGCGGACCGTGGGCGCGCTCGGCGCGTGCCTGGAGATGGACACCGGAACCATCACCCCGCTGGTCAAGCGGCTGGAGACGGCCGGGCTCGTCACCCGCCGCCGCGACCCGGGGGACGAGCGCCGCGTGCTGGTCGACCTCACCGACCGCGGGCTCGCGCTCGAGGCCGAAGTCCGCGCCGTCACCGCCAAGATCGACGAGGTCTGCCCGCACACCGCCGACGAGCTCGAGCACCTGCGCCGCACCCTCGACGCGCTCGGCCGCCCCACCGGACTCTGACCACCCACCGACGACGCCCCGCGTCCGAAGGATCGGTACGACCATGACCCTGACCCTGTCCCTCCTCGACCTGGTCCCGCTGCGCACCGGCCAGACCACCGCGCAGGCGATCACCGCCTCCATGCAGCTCGTGCGGCGCGCCGACGAGCTCGGCGTGCACCGCTACTGGTTCGCCGAGCACCACAACATGCCCGCCATCGCCGCCAGCTCGCCGCCGGTGCTCATCGCGGCGGCCGCGAGCCGCACCGAGCGGATCCGGCTCGGCTCCGGCGGGGTCATGCTGCCCAACCACGCCCCGCTCATCGTCGCCGAGCAGTTCGCCGCGCTGGCGGGGCTGGCCCCCGGCCGCATCGACCTCGGCATCGGCCGTGCGCCCGGCAGCGACCAGGTGATCACCCAGCTGCTGCGGCAGTCCGGCGCGACGAGCGAGGTCGACCGCTTCCCGGACAACATCAAGGACATCATCGCGCTCACCCACCCGGACGGCGCGACCCTGCGCTTCGCCTCGGGCGGCGAGTACACGGTGAAGGCCACCCCGGTCGCGACCAGCACGCCCGAGGTGTGGCTGCTCGGCTCCAGCGACTACTCCGCGCGGCTCGCCGCCCGGCTCGGGCTGCCCTACGTCTTCGCCAACCACTTCGCCGGCGACCACCTCGACCACGCCATGTCGCTCTACCGGACGCAGTACCGGCCCTCGCCCGAGCACCCGGAGCCGAAGAGCTTCCTCACCGCGAACGCCGTCGTCGCCCCGACCTACGACGAGGCCTTCGAGCGCGCCCTGCCGCACCTGCGGATGATGGCCCGCATGCGCTCGAACAAGCCGCTGCGCGCCGCCGAGACCGTGGACGAGGTGCGCGCGAACCCCTCCGACGAGATGGAGCGGCGGATCATCGACCACCAGGCGCGGAGCTGGTTCATCGGCGAGCCCGACGACGTCGCCGAGCGGCTGCGCGCCTTCGCTGCTGAGCACGGTGTCGACGAGATCATGATCTCCGCGACGGCCGCGCAGTTCGACGCCGAGCCGCTGGACGAGAGCACCGGCAGGCTGCAGACCATCGAGCTGCTCAGCGCCGCGCTGCAGCCGGTGAACCACGGCGGAGGTGTCCGGACGCCGTAGCGGGGAATGCCGGAAACGGGCGGTTTCGCGCCGCCCGCGACGGAAGGAGCCCCGCCATCGAATCCGCACCACCCGACGGCCTGGCAGGCTGGGCCGTCGATCTGATGGAACGGCTCGGCGGCCCGGGAGCCGGGCTCGCCATCTTCCTGGAGAACCTCTTCCCGCCGCTGCCCAGCGAGGTGATCCTGCCGCTGGCCGGGTTCGCCGCCCGGCTCGGCGAGCTCTCGCTGGTGGGGGCGATCGTCTGGACCACGGTCGGCTCGGTGCTCGGCGCCTGGCTGCTCTACGGGCTCGGCGCCTGGCTCGGGCACGAGCGGCTGCGCCGCATCGCGGGCCGCGTCCCGCTGCTCGACCCCGACGACGTCGACCGCTCGGCGGCCTGGTTCGGCAGGCACGGCGGCAAGGCGGTGTTCTTCGGCCGGATGGTCCCGATGTTCCGCAGCTTCATCTCCATCCCGGCCGGGGTGGAGCGGATGAACTTCCTGTACTTCAGCGCGCTCACCGCCGCGGGCAGCCTGATCTGGAACACGGTGTTCGTCCTCGCCGGGTACGCGCTCGGTGCGAACTGGCACCGGGTCGAGCCGTACACGGCGGTCTTCCAGTACGTGGTGATCGCGGCGGTGGTGCTGGCCTGCGGCTGGTTCGTGGTCAAGCGGCTGCGCAAGCGCCGCGCCGACGCGTAGCCGCGTTCAGCGCGGGTCGCGGACCATCGTGCGCTGGTGCACCCGCGCGCCCCGGTAGCGCAGGCCGGGGACGAGCGGTGTGGGGCCGTGGTCGGTGAAGCCCGCGCGCTCGAAGAACGCTCCGGCCCTTGGGTTCTCGACCAGGGTCTGCAGGAAGCAGCCCGGCGCGCCCACCTCGGCCAGCCGAGCGAACCAGTGCGCCATGAGCGCGTCCGCGGCCCCGGTTCCGCGCGCCGCAGGCACCAGGTTGATGTGCAGGTGCGCGGGGTAGCGCGGGTCCTCGAGTTCACCCGCTTTCGGCCCCGGGCGGACGGCGTCCACAGCGGCTCGGGCGAAGAACATCAGCGGGCGGCGCTTGGTGAACAACCGGTGGTCGCTGATCGCCGCGCGCATCCGCTCCTCCTCGCTCGGGAACGCGGCGGTGTCGACGCAGCCGGCCAGGTACCCCACCAGCTGCCCGCCCGCGACCGCGACGAACAGCGACTCCGGCTCCAGCTCGAGGTACGGGGTGAAGTACACCGCCGCCTCGGATTCCGGGTGCCCCCAGATCGATTCGGTCGGCGAGCCCGCCCCGGCCCGACTGCTCAGCGCGAGCAGCTCGGCCCGGTCGCCCGGCACCACGCCGCGGATCTCCATACCGCCACGGTACTCAGCGCAGCGCCGCGGTGACGCTGCCGAACATGGTGGACTTGATGGCGGTCACGGTCGCCGGGTTCTTGCCGACCAGCGGCGTGATCCGGGCGATGGCGGTGTCGAGCAGCTCGGCCTCGCTCGCGGTGCCGTCGACGAGCCCGGCCGCCAGCGCCTCGCCCGCGCCGTAGCGGTGGCCGGTCGTCATGGCGGTGAGCGCCGCCTGCGGGGTGAGTTTGGCCTGGATGAGCGCGGCCATGCCGGGGGTGAAGGCGATGTCGATATCGACCTCGGGGAAGCAGTAGTAGCCGCGGTCCGCGCGCATGACGCGGTAGTCGTGCGCCATGCCGAGCATGGCGCCCGCGCCGAAGCTGTGGCCGTTGATCGCGGCGACGGTCGGCATGGGGAAGGTGACGAGCCGGGCGAAGAGCGCCTGGACGCGGGCGACGTACTCCTCCGCGCGGTCACCGTTTTCCAGCAGCCACTCCAGGTCGAGGCCGTTGGAGTAGAACTTGCCGGTGCCGGTGGTGATCAACCCGCCGGCATCGCGCTCGACGGTGTCGAGGTGGGTGTCGACGGCGTCGAGCCAGTTCGGGGCGAAGCGGTTCTCGTCGGCGCCGAGGGTGAGTAGGGCGATGTCGCCTTCGTGGCGCAGGGTGGCGGTCATGGTGGTTCCTTCACGTCGTCGTGGGTGGGGTCAGGGCGAGGATCGCGCGGACGGCGGCGGCCAGGCGTTCGCGGACCGGTGGGTCCGGGGCGCGGTTGCCGCGCAGCAGCAGGGCGGTGGGCAGTTCGACCACGCAGTCGCGGATGACCGCGACGGCTTCGCGGTCGGCGCGGTCGAAGACAGCCCGCGCGAGCGCGACGAACAGCTCGGTCAGGACCTGGTCCTGGCCGCGGAGTTCGGCGGCGAGATCGTCGGGGATGTCGCCGTCGATCAGTTCGGCGCGCGCGACGGCGAGCAGGAATCGGGCCGAAACCGGTTGCCGCTGCAGGAAGAGCGCGGGCGCGTCGGCTGCCGCGACCACCGCCTCCACCGCGCTGCCCGACGCGCTCGCCACCGCTTCCCGCTGCAACGCGAGGAAGCGCTGCGCGGCGCGGAGCCAGACCCGGGCGAGCAGCACGGTCCTGGAGCCGAAGGCGTGGTAGATCGCGCCGTTGGAGATCCCGGCGGTCTGCGACAGGGCGCGCACGGTGACGGCGGCGGGGCCCGCTTCCACGGCCATGCGCTCGGCGACGTCCATCAGGTCGTCGAGGTCGTGCAGGCGGGGTCGAGGCATGCCCCCGACGATAACAGAGCATGTGCTCTAATACGAGCGTGGTTCCGGTCCACTTCTTCGCAGGCATCGTCAACCACGCCGCGGAGGCTCAGGCCGCGCGGTTCGCGGACAACGGTTGCGCGGCGACGGTTCTGCGGGCAACTACACCTCCTCCATCCACCTGGCCGATGCCGCGGCGGCGGTGGTCGCGGCGGCGTCGAGCCCCGCCGGGGGCTACAACGTCGTGGACGACCGCCCCGTCACCAAGGCCGAGCACGCGCGGGCACTCGGCGCGCGCCCCTGGCTCAGCGGCCCCGGCCGGGCCGGGCTGCTGCTCGGCGACCGGCTCACCTCGATGACCCGCTCCCTGCGGGTGTCGAATGCCCGCTTCCGCGCGATCGCGGACTGGCGGCCGCGGCACCCGAGCGTGTGGGAGGGTTACCGGGAGATGGCGGTGTCGGTGGGGTAGGCCAGAATGGCCGGGTCATACCGTTTTTCACTGCCGCACAGCGGTAGCCGGGAGGAATTTCGTGAACAGGAAGATGATCGCGCGCGCCGCGATCGGTGCCGCGATCGTGGTGGCGGGGGCCGCGCCGATGGCGGGGACGGCGGCGGCGCAGCAGCCCGCGCCGGTCCGCTGCGAGTGGGGCGGCGACGGCGCCCTGGGCCAGCGGTACTGCGACCGCGAGGGGGATACCGGCAGCGCGAGCGGGTCGGGGTACGGCCTCGGGCAGGTGCTCGGCAAGCTGCTCTTCGGCGGCGGCCGGTAGTTCCCGGTCGAGTTCGACGACGAGCCCTTCTCCCGCACGGGAGGAGGGCTCGTCCCGTTCCGGCCTTCAGGTGTCCGCGTGCAATTCGCCCAGGGCACGCACCAGCGGCGCCAGTTCGGGGATCTCGCGCGCCCGTTCCAGCGCCGCCTCGAGCGTGCTGTCGTGCGTCGGCCGGGCGGCGGTGAGCAGCGTGCGCCCGGCGGCGGTGAGCTCGGTGTAGATCCCGCGGCGGTCGTCCTCGCACAGGAAGCGGGCGAGCAGCCCGCGCCCCTCCAGCCGGTTGACCAGCCGGGTGGCCGCGCTGCCGCTCAGCGCCGCGGCGCGGGCGAGCTGCGCCATGCGCATGTGCCACCCGTCCTGGCGGTCGAGCGCGTCCAGGACGGTGTACTCGACCACGGAGAGCCCGTGCTCCCGCTGCAGCGCCCGTTCCAGCTCGGCATCGAGCGCGCCGTGCAGCGCGGCGAGCGTGCGCCAGCCGCGCGCGCGGATCTCGACCGCGTCGTCGGCGATTCCCACCTGTGCCTCCCGGTGCCTATGGGCAGGCCCACAGGTTACCAGCTTGCGCAGATATACCGCGTGTGCAAGTTTAATAAGGCGCGCTTGCAACTACTGCACGCGCTTCATTCCAGCGTCGACAATGGGAAGGCTCCCCGTGCCCCTCGCACTCCTCGCACTCGCCATCGGCGGCTTCGGCATCGGGCTGACCGAGTTCGTCATCGCAGGTCTCCTCCCCGAGGTCGCCGCGGAGTTCGCCGTCAGCGAGCCGACGGCGGGCTACCTGATCTCCGGCTACGCCATCTCGGTCGCGGTCGGCGCCATCGCCCTGACGGCGGTGGTGACCCGCTTCGACCGCAAACGGGTGCTGCTCGGCCTGCTGGTGCTGTTCGTCGTCGGCAACACGATGTCGGCGCTGGCGCCCACGTACTCGGTGATGCTGTCCGGGCGCATCGTCGCCGCGCTCTGCCACGGCGCCTTCTTCGGCAT
>NZ_JBHVAK010000099.1:0-14558 GCF_042667085.1 Nocardia sp. NPDC057353 | reverse complement strand
GCCGGAATCCGGCCGGGGGCGTTCGCGTTGTCCGGGGCATGAAGGTTCTGATCGTGTACGCCCACCCCGAACCCGACTCGCTCACCGGCGCATTGAAAGACGTTGCGGTGGAACAACTCCGCACCGACGGCCACGAGGTGGCGGTCAGCGACCTCTACGCCGCGGGCTGGAAGGCGAGCGCCGACGCCGCCGACTTCGGCGCCGTCACCGAGCGGAACTTCATGCTCGCCTCGGGGGAGGCGTACGCAGCGGGCACGCTGGCCGCCGATATCCGCGCCGAGCAGGAGAAACTGCTCTGGGCCGACGTGGTGCTGCTGCACTTCCCGCTCTGGTGGTTCTCCCTGCCCGCCATTCTCAAAGGCTGGGTGGACCGCGTCTTCACCTGTGGCTTCGCCTACGGCGCGGGCGGCACCGCCATCCCCCGCTACGGCGACGGCATCCTTGCCGGGAAGCGCGGCATGCTCGTGGTGTCGGTGGGCGGGCGCGAGCCCTCGTACTCCGAGCGCGGCATCAACGGCCCGATCGACGACCTGCTCTTCCCCATCCAGCACGGCATCCTGTACTACCCGGGCATGGACGTGCTGCCGCCCTTCGTCGCGCACGGCACCATCCGGGTGGACGGCGAACGCTTCGCCGAGCTGGCCGGGGAGCTGCGCCGCAGGCTCGCCGCGCTGGAGCGGACCGAGCCCATCCGGTTCCGCAGGCAGGCGGGCGGGGACTACGATCGCGGGCTGCGGCTGAAGCCGGGGTTCGAGGTTTCCGGTACCGGGGGTTTCGGGTTGCACCTGCGCGGTCGATAGGGTGGATGGCGCAAGAATCCGAACGATCTGGAGGAACCCTATGGGAAGCGTTGTTCTCGACATCTTCGCGCTGCTGGCCAACCGGTTTGCCGAGTTCTGGAACTGGGCCGCGACCGGCTCCGCGGGTTTCCCCCCGCTCTGATGTTCGGCTGAGGCGACCCGCCTCGTGATCGGGACCCCCGTTCCCGGCCGCCACCCCCGCTGCGGCGGCGGCCGGAGCGGGGGTTTCGTATGTCCGGAACGGGCCATACCCCTTAGGGTGACGGACATGAATTCGGTTGCGACCCAGCGGCGTCGCCGCCCCACCTGGTTCCGGGTCTGGACATTCCTGCTGCTCTTCGCCGTGATCGTGGTGGGCGCGCTGCTCTTCTGGCAGCTCGGCGCCGAGGGCACGCTCCCGGTCCGGACCGCGCTCTTCGCCGGGCTCGGGGTGCTCGGATTCTTCGCGCTGATCACCTGGCTGGTCAGCATCGTCCGCTACCGCTCGCCGCTCGGCGGGCTGGGATCGCTGCTGGTCATCGCGGTGCTCGGGGTCGCGGTGTGGCAGAACGTGCCGGAGCGCGCCGGGTGGCGGGTCTCGGTGAACACGCTCGAGGGGCGCGCGGAATCGTGCGAGGCGCCGGGGCCGGACCGCACCCGGCTCGGCGTCTACACCTTCCGCTTCGTCGGGCCGAAGCACGGCGGCTGCTTCTTCTACCTGGATGCCGAGTCGCAGGAGTCGTACGGCTTCGCCCGGTTCCCGGACGGGCAGCCGAGCGCCGACACCGAGGTGGCGGGGGCGCCTGCCATCGAGTACAGCTCGTGGTACAACGGCTGGTACAAGTTCACCGAGGTCGGCTGAGTTCAGGAGCCCACGGTCGACTGCTGGTCCGGCGGCGGCGTGTAGACGTCGCCGTCCAGGTTCAGCACCAGGAAGCCGTTGTCCGAGCAGGACACGTACAGCTGGTTGCCGCGCCACTCCGGTGGCGAGAGGCACCAGTCGGTGGAGATGTCGCCGAAGAGCAGCCGCCCGGTGCGCGGGGTGAGCGCGTCGGCGGCGGAGAACTGTCCGGTCAGCACCGCGCGCAGCGCCGAGGGGGCGCTCATCAGCGGGATGCCGGTGAGCGAGGCCAGCGCGTGCGGGGAGTTCCACAGGCTCAGGTTCTTGCCGGTCCGGGCGGGCGGGTTGTAGTAGGCGATCTCCCGGATGTTCCACGGGTCGCGCACGTCGAAGACCCGGATGCCGGAGGAGATCCAGCCGCAGGCCAGCGCGGTCGGGTTCGCCGGGCGGTCCGCCGTGCAGTAGTGCGACTCGTAGGCGAACGCCGAGCCGCCCATGGACGAGCCGAGCGCGCTGTCCAGGTGCTGCGGCAGGTTGATCTCCAGCTTGATCTTGCCGACTACATCGGGTGCGGCGTCGTCGGCGACGTCGATGAGTTTCACCCCGCCGGACCCGCCCTCGTCCACCGTGAACAGGTAGGGCCTGCCGTCGTAGGTCACCGGGACGCTGTGCTGGGTGGCCCAGCCGTCGGTCCAGAACACCCGGCCCAGGTGGGGGACCTGCGGGTTCGGGTCGCGCCGCTGCACCGCCGAGATGTCGAGCACGGTGAACCCGCCGAGCGCGGAGAGGTAGAGCCGGTTGCCGTCCGGGCTGACGCCGATGCCGTGCGATTCGATCCCGGTGACGCCCTGCCAGATCACCCGCGGGTGCGCCGGGTTCGTCAGGTCGACGGCGCTGAGCAGGCCGGGCACGATCCCCGACGACCAGTAGGTGTTGCCGTCCGGCGAGAAGCCGCCCTCGTGCGTGGTGATCGGCAGCGGCTGCAGCGGGTCGGTGCCCGGCCCCGGGTTCAGCAGCCGCGGGTGCGCGCAGTCCGAGATGTCGTACACCGAGAGGAAACCGGCGCCGATCAGCAGCGGGACACCGGTGCCGACCAGCAGTTTCCGCTCGGCGTTGACCTTGAGCGACTCCCAGGTGCCCGCCAGCATGGCCGGTTCGGTGAGCACCGCCGTCGGGCGCGGGTTCGCCGGGTCGGAGACATCGAGCACCTGCACGCCCCTCGACTCGCCGATCAGCGTGCCGGGGAAGAAACTGCCCAGGTAGGCGCAGTGCTCGAAGCTGCTCGAGGTGATGCCCGCGCCGTGCCCCGCCCAGCTGCCCGCCAGGGACATATTGCAGCGGTAGCCGAGGGTGCTGCGCCCGGAATCGCGGTCCTGGGCCGGGACGTCGCCCTGCAGGCCGGGTTCCGGGAGGTCGTCCGGGCCGCAGTCGGCGCGCGGCACCGATGTCGTTCCCACATCGAGGAATTCGCGGAGCTGGGTGTCGAAGTCGGGTTGCGCCGAGACCACGCCGGGCGCGGTCAGGATCGCGATGCTCAGGGTCGCGAGCAGGATCTTGGCTCGGTGCATCGTCGCACCCCTTCTGGTCCAACCGACTCAGACAGTCGTCGTGAGGGAATGGTACTGCGCTGCGCTTGACGTCAGAGGCGTTTCATCGATCGCAGTACCCGAGGGCCGCCGCTCGCGCGCGAGGGTGGGAGCGCTCGATACGATTCCGCCAGGAACATCGCCGCTCGCCTGCACGACGCCGTCGCGGCTTCGATGGGAGCTCTGGCCGAAACAGAGCTGATGGGAGGATCTGTCGGGGAGTGTGCCCAGTGGTCCGAGTCGTACGACAGCGTGGTGACCGACTTCTACCTTCTCGCGCGGTACCGCCGCTCCCGTACAACCCGCTGACCCGTCCCCCGGATGGCAGTTGTCCCGTCCCGCCACCTTCCGCGGGCGGCCCCGGAAGTGGACTGGCGGACGACGGCTTCGACATAGCTGCCAAGGTGGGCATTCCGATTCCCGACGGTGACCCCGACAAGCTCGGAATCGCCGAGGGGATCTGGCGAGGTCTCGCGGAGTCCGGCACTGCTGCGGTGGGCGCGTATCGAGCAGGCAGATTCGTCGAGAAGATCAACCATTATGCAGGTTTGATCCGTGGGGTGGTCGCTGTTGCGAAACTCCGGATCGCGGTTACCGTGCGAAAAGCTGTTGGCGGAACTCGGCAGGCGGTGAAACGTATTGCCGATCTGCTGCCGCTGCGCACCAAGGTGGTGAACGGCAGGTGGTTCTCTCGTCCGGGCAATCGGACGAATCAGGAAGTTCTGGACAGCGGGCAGCATTTGCCGCTGACCGAGGAGTCGGTCCGGGAGTATGCCCGACGTGCCGGAGTCGACTCGGACGGCGTCGAGATCAACATCGCTACGAGCCCGGACGACGTCCGCTACTACGATGCCATGGAAGCGAGCGCGAGTACGCACGAAAACAGCATCAACCTCGGGCCCAGCGCTTTCGCGGACGAAGAGTCCCTCGTCCGGAACCTCATTCACGAGCGCGTGCATGTCGAGCAGTACCGGGATGGCAGAGTCGGCCAGATGGAGTCACTGCGCGATCTGGAAGACGAACCGTACGCGGCCGATGCCGCCGGATGGGAAAGCTACCGGAAGAACGGAGGGCGATAATGGCTACCTTCGAGGTGATCGATATTTTCCGGGTGAGTTTCATGCCGGACCCGTACGTGGTGGGGAGGGCCGACGGTGGATTCGCTGTCGGTGAGTCTGTTGAGGTGAAGAAGCCGGATGGCCGCGTGTGCACCGGTGTGGTGAAGGGGTTCGACTTTCACCAGCCATCCCCGGACCGGTTCTCGGTCATCTTTTCCGAGAGTATTTGGCGTCATCTCGAGATCGGCGATGTGATCGCGTCGGTTCGCTGAACGGGTGCCGACGAGTTGGGTCTCGGCTCGGTGGTCTTCGTCGACGAGACGCTGTCGGCGGCCGGTGCTACCGTCCGCCGCGAAAGCGACTTGTTACGAACGATTCTGGAGTGAGCGATGGCCGAGGTGCTGTGGAAGTGCTATCCGCTGGACGAGCCGGTGACGTCGCCGTCCGGGGCGTGGGCGCTGCGCTACGACGCGGACGGCCGAGCCGTGATCGGCGACGGTGCGGGCGCGGTGACCTGGGCGGCCGGGGAGGTCGGCCCCCTGCGGCTCGGGCCGCACGGTGTGTTCGCCGTCTACGGGGCGGAGCCGGACTTCGAGGGCGCGGTGATCTGGCGGCCGAATCTCCCGTACTTCGGGTACTCGTCGCTCCGTGTGACCGATTTCGGGGACGGGGTGCTCTTCGACGGCGGAGTGCCGGTCTACAGCCTGCTGCACGGCCCCATCGCCCCGGGGGCCGGGGTGGAGGGGCTCGGCTCGGCCGACCCCGGCTCCGCCGCCGCGCCCGATTCGGTGCCCGCGGATGGCAATCCGTTCACCGACTGGCTGCACTACGGCATCGACTCCCTCGGCTGTGCCGTCACGGTGATCCACAATGTGCAGCCGGACGAGGCGCTCCGACGCTTCGGCGCCTCGGACGACCTGATCTCCACCACCACCTGGACCGAATTGGCGCATCGGTATTTCGCCGGGGATGTCTTGGCGACGCGCGTGCTGGCTGCCTTCGCGCTCGGCCCGCACGCCCTGGTCGTGGAGGAGGGCGGCTACCGGGGTGCGGATGTTCCCGGGGTCTCCCGCGGCACGTTCGCGGTCACCTCGATGTACACCATCAACGCCGACCAGTTCTTCGCGGTCGGTCGGGACGGTGTCACCCTGGTGGAGTTCCAGGAGGGCGACCCCGGGGAGGCCGAGGGCGTCGAGATCGACATCGCGGACGGGCCGTTGGCGGAGCTGGGTTTCGGCCCGGCGCACGCTGACGACCGCTCCACCTACGACGACGATGACTACGACGAGGATTCCTTCTTGTCCGAGCTCCAGGGGGTGGAGCTGGTGTGCCGGGTGGCCGAGGTTCGGCCGACGATCGCCACGGTGGCCGGAGCTGTGCGCGGCGCGATCATCCCCGACCGATCGGACTGGTGACCTGTAGGGCCGAGGGTGCTGCGGCCGGGCGAAATGCCTGATACGGTGCTGTGACAGTGCATTTAAGTTACTGATCATTCCGGGAGTGGACCATGCCGGATCTCCTGCTGCTCTTCGACGATCTGGACGAGCCGGTCACGGCGCCGTCGGGCGAGTGGAGCCTGCGCTACGACCCGGACGGCCGCGCGGTCGTCGCCCACCGGGACGGCCCGGTCACCTGGGCCGCGGGTGCGATCGGCGCCCTCCGCCTCGAAACGCACGGCGTCTTCGCCGTCCGGGCGGGCGGCTCCGTCGTGTGGCGTGCCGACCTCCCAGTCCGCAGCTACTCCGCGTTCCGCGTCACCGACGCGGGGGACGGTGTGCTCTACGACAGTGAGCGGCCGGTCTACAGCCTGCTGCACGGGCCGATCGATGCGGAACCGCGGGAGGATCGGGTGTACGCGGCCGAAGCCCGACTCGCGGCGCTCGACGAGGCCGCGGGCAACGATCATCCGTAGCAACGCGGCGTGGGAGTCATCTGCTGCTCGAACGTCGCCAGGGTGCTGATTTGGTAGGGTAGCGACAAAATAGTCGTCCCAACTGCAGCGGGGTGCGCGTGCTCATCCGATTCGAGGTGGAGAACTTCCGTTCGATCCTGGGGCCGGTCGAGCTGTCGATGGTGGCGGTCGACGAGCGGCCGGAGGTCCGGGCCTTCCCGAAGTTGGGAGCTTCGCTCGTCCCCGTGGCAGGTATCTTCGGACCGAACGCGTCCGGGAAGTCGAATGTGCTCGCGGCACTCGATTGGCTTCGATGGTCGATACAGAATTCGCTGCTGAACTGGGACGACGAGATTCCGGTCGAGCCATTCGCATTTGGCGGTGCTGATTCGCGGGATTCATCGTTCGCGCTCGAACTGGAGATCGAGGGAGTCCGCTTCGAGTACCTGCTCGATGTCGGTCGCGAGCGGGTCGGTTATGAGGCGTTGTTCCACTATCCGGAGGGACGCCGTCGGCGGATCTTCGAGCGTGAGGGGAACGACCTCGTTTTCCAGCGTGGGCTCGGTGAGCTTTCCGGAGCCAGAGCCCTGTTGACGGATCGGTCGCTGGTGCTGTCCATCGTGCGCCGGTTCGATGAGCCGGAAACCTCCGCTTTCGTGCGGGCCGTCCTTCGCTCCGTAGTATTCGGTGGGCGGATCAGGACTCTGCCGCAGCGCGGACACTATTCGGCTGACTCGACGCTCTTGCTCTTCGGACCGTCCGATGACAAAGATGGTGGCGCAGATCAGGACGCGGAGCGACGCCACGCCATCGCGCTGCTGCAACTCGCCGACCTGGGGATCACGGATGTCGAGATCGAGGAGTCCCAGGGCAACCCACGCGAACCCGTGATTCGCATTCCTCGACTCGTTCACTCGGTCGGTGATCAGCGCCTGCCGTTCGAGTACCGCGATGAGTCGGCGGGCACTCGGACCTGGTTCCAGTTGATCGGCCCATTGCTTGCCGCGCTACGACACGGTGCGATCGTCCTGTTCGATGAACTCGACGCGAGTCTGCACCCCACTCTCACCGCTCAGCTCGTCAGACTCTTCACGGGAACCACCTCCAACCCGAATGGCGCACAACTGGTGTTCACCTCGCACGACACCAACCTGCTGAACCATCTCAATCGGGACGAGGTGTGGCTGACCGAGAAGGACGCGAACGGGGCGACGCGGTTCGCGGCGCTGTCGGATTTCGCAGGGGAGCGGGTGCGGAGATCTGCGAACATCGAAAGCGGTTATCTCAGTGGTCGCTTCGGAGCGCTCCCCGATGTGTCCCGGCCTGAGGTGCTGCGTGATCTCGGCTTGATCGGATGAGCGCAAGGAGCGCGGCAGAAGAGGGAAGAAGCTGCACCGTACGACCGAGATCAGGCCGGTCCGGACGACCTTCCGGGTGTATGTGGAGGGCGTTTCGACCGAGCCGGAGTACATCGATGCGCTGAAGCGGTTGCCCGAATTGTCGGGCCCGGTATCGGTGGATATCGCCATCGAAGAGGCCGGGGCGACGCCCATGCGGCTCGTCGAGAGTGCCTGTGCCGACAAACGGCGTGCCGATCTGGATATCGACCACTACTGGTGCGTCTTCGATGTGGAGTCGCCGCAACCGCATCCTCACCTCGAACGTGCGCGGCGGAAGGCGCGGGACAACGGTGTCCGGCTGGCGATCAGCAATCCGTGCTTCGAGTTGTGGCTCGTCCTGCACCACCGGCAGCATTCCCGGCACCTGTCCACCGATCAGGCGGTCGACCTGCGGCGCACACTCGACGGGGCCGATGGGAAACACCTCGACGGCACGGCGTACGTGAAGCGTGCGGAGGTGGCCATTCGCGGCGCACGGTCGCTGCGCAAGAAGCACGAGAACGACGGTACGAATTTTCCGAACGACAACCCTTCGTCTTCGGTCGACGAGTTCGTGACACATATTCGCGATGTCGCGCGAAAGGCCGGAGTGTCGCGGTGATCCGGTCGGCCGAGGGTAGTGCGGGACGCGGACCGTGGTCAGGTGGCGAGGAGTCGGTCGCAGTGCTCGAGGAGGGCGTGGCGGAGGGGGAGGGCGCGCTGCGCCAGTTCGGACTGGGCGCGGACGTAATTGGCTCGGCCGGAGGGGGTTTCGATGGGTACGGGAGTGTAGCCGTAGGTGGACAGGTCGTACGGGCTGGCGCGCATGTCGAGTTCGCGGGCGGCGCAGGCGAGTTCGAAGCAGTCCAGTACCAGGGGGGAGGGGAGTAGCGGGGTGAGTTTGAAGGCCCACTTGTAGAGGTCCATGCCCGCGTGCAGGCAGCCGGGTTGTTCGCGGGCGAGCTGCTGCTCGCGGGAGAGGGGGAGCTCGTTGCGGCCGACGGCGTCGGGGGTGAAGAAGCGGTAGGCGTCGTAGTGGGTGCAGCGGAGGTCAAGTGCTTCGACCACGTCGTCGGTGCCCGCGCGTCCCAGACGGAGCGGGGCATCGTGCCGGACGTCGTCGGTGCGGTAGACCATGGCCCACTCGTGCAGCCCGAAGCAGGAGAGCCGGGGCGGGCGGGCCGCGGTGGCGCGGAGCAGGTCGGCGACGAAGCGGACGGTGTCGCGGCGGCGGGCCAGGAAGGCGGGGTCGGCGGTGTGGGTGCCGGGGGCGAGCGCGTGGTAGCCGCGGATCTCGGCGTACTCGGGGGAGTTCGCGAGCGCGGTGCCGAAGCCTGGGTGCCAGCGGCGGAGTTGGCCGGGTTTGTGGCCGTAGTAGGTGAAGAGGAAGTCGAGGACTGGGTGTTTCTCGCCTGCGGCGCGGCGGCGCAGGTAGGGGCCGACGAGCGTTTCGATGCGGTCGCGGTGCGCGGCGGCGAGTTCGCGCCATGCGGCGCGGGGGAGCGGCGCCGGAGGGGAGCCCGCGGCGTTCGGATGCCGGGCAGCGGGTGGAACGCAGCCCGCGACCCCGGCAGGGGCGGAGCTCACTCTGCCACCCGGTGCGTCGTGTCCCGCACCGTCCCGACGAACTCCTCGACCAGATCCTCCAGCGCCACGATCCCGACGGTCGTCCCCCTGCTGTCCACCACCCGCCCGAGGTGGCTGTTGGTCCGCCGCAGCCGGGCGAGCGCCTCGAACAGGGTGGTCCCGGCGCTGACCGTGGGCAGCGGGCGGATGTCGGTGCGTGGGATCACCGTCTCCGGCCCCGCCTTCTGGTCCACGACCTTGTCCAGCACGTCCTTGATGTGCAGGTACCCCATGAGCGAACCCTCGCGGGCGCGTACCGGGTAGCGGGAGAACCCGGTCTCGGCGACGGCGGACTCGATGTCGCCGAGCGTGGTCCCGTCGCCGCGCAGCGGGACGGTGCGGGTGTCGGCGAGCGGCACCATGACCTCGCGGACGATCCGTTCGGAGTTGCCGAGCGCCTGGGTGAGCCGCCGGTGCTCGTCCTCGTCGAGCAGCCCCTCGGAGCGCGATTCGCCGATCATCTCGGCGAGCTCCTCGCTGGAGACGGTGCCCTCCAGCTCGTCCTTGGGCTCGACCCGGAGCAGCCGCAGCGAGAGGTTGGCGCACAGGTTGTAGAAGGCGATGAGCGGCTTGGCGATCCGCAGCCACATCAGGTGCACGGGGACCAGCAGCAGCGCGACCCGCTCCGGACCCGCCAGCGCGATGTTCTTCGGGATCATCTCGCCGAACAGGATGTGCAGCACCACCACGATGGAGAGCGCCAGCGCGAAGGAGACCGGGTGCAGCAGCCCCTCTGGCATCCCGACCAGCTCGAACGGCCGCTCCAGCAGGTGCGCCACCGCGGGCTCGCCGACCCGGCCGAGCAGGATGGAGCAGATGGTGATGCCGAGCTGCGCGGCGGCCAGCATGATGGAGAGGTTCGCGGCCGCCCGGATCACGGTGTCGGCGTTGCGCTTGCCCTGCGCGGCGAGCGCCTCCAGCCGGTCCCGGCGGGCGGAGATGAGCGCGAACTCGGCGCCGACGAAGAAGGCGTTGCTCGCCAGCAGCACCACGGTCAGCGCCACGCCGAAGAGGTCACCCATGGTCGCGCTCCCCCGGGACGAGTTTCTCGGCGGGCACCGGCAGCAGCCGGATCCGGTCGATGCGCCTGCCGTCCATCCGCTCCACCCTGGCGATCCAGCCGCCGTCGTGGCCGTCCGAGCCGAAGCCGTGCGGCGGGGGCGGCAGGATCACCCGGTCGCCCGCGGCCGGGATCCGGCCGAGCACCGCGAGCACCAGCCCGCCCAGCGTCTCGTACTCGCCGTCCGGGGCCTGGTAGCCGGTGGCGTGGAAGACCTCGTCGATGCGGAGCAGCCCGGAGCAGTCCCAGCCGTCGGCGACCTTGCGGATCTCGCGCTCCTCCTCGTCGTGCTCGTCCCGGACGTCGCCGAGGATCTCCTCGATCAGGTCCTCCATGGTGACGATGCCCGCGGTGCCGCCGTACTCGTCCTCGACCAGCGCCACCTGCATGCCGTGCGCGCGCACCCGGTCCAGCACCTCGTCGCCGTCCAGGCTGTCCGGCACCACCGGCACCGGGCGGGCCAGCAGCCGCAGCCGGACGGTGTGCCTGGTCGCGGCCGGGTGGCTGAACGCCTGCTTGACGTGCACGACGCCGATGGTGTTGTCCAGGTCGCCGTCGACGATGGGGAAGCGCGAGTAGCCGGTGCGGGCGGCGGCGGCGAGCAGGTCGGCGATGGTGTCGTCGCGGTCCAGCGACTCCACCTTGACCCGCGGGGTCATCAGGTCCTCGGCGCTGCGGCTGCCGAAACGCAGTGAGCGCTCGATGATCTGGGCGGTGCGCTGGTCCAGCGCGCCGCGCAGCGCGGAGGTGCGCACCAGCGAGCCGAGCTCCTCGGGGGAGCGGGCCGAGCGCAGCTCCTCGGCGGGTTCGATACCGAGCCGCCGCACCACCAGGTTGGCGGTGTTGTTCAGGAAGTGGATCATCCAGGAGAAGACCACGGAGAAGGCGATCATCGGCCCCGCGGTGGCCCGCGCGGCGGCGAGCGGGGTGGCGATGGCGAGGTTCTTCGGCACCAGCTCGCCGTAGATCATGGAGAGCGAGGTGGCCAGCACGAGCGCCAGCGCCAGCGCGATGCCGGAGGCGGCGGCCTCGGAGGCGCCGATCGCGGTGAACAGCGGGTGCAGCAGCCGGGCCAGCACCGGCTCGGCGATGTAGCCGGTGATCAGCGTGGTGATGGTGATGCCGAGCTGGGCTCCGGAGAGCTGGAAGGAGAGCGTGCGGTGCGCGTTCCGCACCATGCGGGAGCGGCGGTCGCCGGTGCGCGCGTGCGCCTCGACGGTGCTGCGCTCCAGCGCGGTCAGCGAGAACTCGGCGGCGACGAAGAGCGCGGTGCCCGCGGTGAGCGCGACGAAGCCGAGCAGGCTGAGCACGGTGACCAGGATGTCGAGCACCGTCACCACCGCCGGGCGGGCGTGGGCGGGAAGCCGGGGATATCACCCGGCTCGGTAGAGGAGCCCTCCTGAGTGGCGCCCTCGGACGCGGGTGACAAGCGGATCCTTTCGGAAGCGGTGACGCGTTTCCCGGCGAACCGGCGGTCCGACGCTCCGGCCGCGCCGCCGGGATCGGCTGCGGCGGCCGGGCCGGCGTCGGCGCCGGACGGACCATCGCCGACGGTGTCGGCGACCGTCATGTTACCGGGCGCGCGACCTCGCCTCCGGCGCCGCCCCCGGCCGCGTCACCAGCCGCTCGGCAGCGGGCGGCCCTCCGCGAAACCGGCCGCCGACTGCACCCCGAGCACCGCGCGCTCGTGCAGCTCGGCGAGGGAACGCGCGCCCGCGTAGGTGCAGGCGCTGCGCACGCCGGAGCAGATGTGGTCGATCAGGTCCTCGACGCCGGGGCGCTCGGGGTCGAGCCGCATCCTGGAGCTGGAGATGCCCTCCTCGAAGAGCGCCTTGCGGGCCCGGTCGAAGGCGCTGTCCGCGGCGGTGCGGGCGGCGACGGCGCGCTTGGAGGCCATGCCGAAGCTCTCCTTGTAGGCATTGCCGTCGCGGTCGAGCCGCAGGTCGCCGGGGGATTCGTAGGTGCCTGCGAACCAGGAGCCGATCATCACGTTGGCCGCGCCCGCGGCGAGCGCCAGCGCGACGTCGCGCGGGTGCCGCACGCCGCCGTCGGCCCACACGTGCACGCCGAGTTCCCGTGCGGCGGCGGCGCACTCGGCCACCGCGGAGAACTGTGGGCGGCCGACGCCGGTCATCATGCGGGTGGTGCACATGGCGCCGGGGCCGACCCCGACCTTGACGATGTCGGCACCGGCCGCGGCCAGGTCCCGCGTGCCCTGCGCGGAGACCACGTTGCCCGCCACCAGCGGCACCCCGAGGCCGAGATCGGCGACCGCGCGCAGGGTTTCCAGCATCTTGGTCTGGTGGCCGTGCGCGGTGTCGATGACCAGCAGGTCGGCGCCTGCGTCGACGAGCGCTTTGGCCTTGGCCGCGACGTCGCCGTTGATGCCGACGGCGGCGGCCACCCGGAGCGCGCCCGCGGCGTCCACCGCGGGCTGGTAGATCCCGGCGCGGATGGCGCCGGTGCGGGTGAGGATGCCCGCGAGCGCGCCGTCGGGCGCGGTGAGCACCGCGAGTTCGGCGTGCGCGGCCTCCAGCGCGTCGAAGACGGCGCGCGGCGAGGTGTCGACCGGGGCCTGCACGAAGTCGGTGGCGGCCACCTCGTGCAGCCGGGCGAAGCGGTCGACATCGGCACAGGCCGCCTCGGTGACGACGCCGACCGGGCGGCCCGCGTCGTCCACCACGACGACGGCGCCGTGCGCGCGCTTGTGGATGAGCGCGATCGCCTCGGAGACCGAGTGGTCCGGGTTCAGGCTGACGGGGGTGTCGGCGATGAGCGAGCGGCTCTTGACGAAGCCGATGGTGTCCGCGGCGGCGGCGAGCGGCAGATCCTGCGGCAGCACCACGACGCCGCCGCGGCGCGCGACCGTCTCGGCCATCCGGCGCCCGGCCACCGCGGTCATGTTCGCCACGACCAGCGGGATGGTGGTGCCCGAGCCGTCGGCCGTCGCGAGGTCGACGTCGAACCGGGACGCCACGTCGGTCCGGTTCGGGACCAGGAAGACGTCGTCGTAGGTCAGGTCGTAGGGCGGCTTCTGTCCGGGGAGGAACTGCACTCGTCCGATGGTAGCGGGCGCCGCCGCGTTCAGGCCGGGTCCGGCGCGGCCTGCGCCTGCGAGCGGGAGAGGAACAGCGTGGTCGCCAGCATGACCACCACCCCGATCGCACAGACCCCGAGGCCGAGCGGGCCCGCGCGCAGCCGTTCGCCGAGGACGGCGAGGCTGAAGACCACCGCGACCAGGGGCTCGGCGATGGTGAGCGCGGGCAGCGAGGCGGAGAGCGGCCCCGCCTGGAAGGCGCGCTGCTGCAGGTAGACGCCGAGCAGCCCGGCCGCGACCAGGGCGTAGAACTGCCAGCCGGTGAGGAGGTGCCCGATGCCGTGCTCGCGCAGCCCGGCCATGACCGAGTCGGTGAGCGCGACGGCGAGGCCGTAGAGCGCGCCCGCCGCGGTGCCGAGCAGCAGCGCGCGGGCGGCGGGGGTGGTGGTCGAGGCCAGCGCGCCCGCGACCGCGAGCGCGATGAGGACCAGCAGGACGATGCCGGGGAGCAGCCAGTGCCCGGACGGGGCGATGCGGTCGGCGTCGGTCGGCTTGCCGATGATCAGGAAGCTCGCCAGGGCGATGGTGAGCGCGGCGGCCGCGACCATGGAGCCGGTGTCGATCCGGCGGCGGTCCAGCCGGGCGGCCAGTGGGAGCGCGAAGATCAGGGCGCTCACCAGGATCGGCTGCACCAGGAGCACGGCGCCGAGGGAGAGCGCGACCACCTGGAGGGCGTAGCCGCCGGAGTCGCCGATGGTCGCGGCCCACCAGCGCGGGTTGCGCAGCAGGCTGGAGACCAGCGGCTGCCCCTCCGGGACGGCGGCCGCCGAGCGCTGCTGCGTCACCGCCGCCACCGCGAACAGCAGGGCGGCGAGGAGGGCGCAGGCGACGGCGGCCGCCGGATGTCCGGTCATCCGGCTAGTTTGCCCGGCGATTGCGGTCCGGCGCACGGCGGTCCGGAGAACCGCCGCGGTGCCCGGACCTTCGCGGCGTGTCGGAAGGTCCGGGCGTGTCGCTCAGGGCGCTGCCGCCCGCTCCGATCGCACGGCGGGCGGGCTCGCGCGTACCGAAGGCAGGGACGGGTGCCGTGCCGGGCCCAGCGGCCTGCGGCCGGATCGGTGACGCCTGCAGGCCGCCGACGCTCCGCCCGGCGCGGGGTGGCCGGGTCGGTCAGGCCTGCGGGGCGCCGACGCTGCGCCCGGCGCGGGGTGGCCGGGTCGGTCAGGCCTGCGGGGCGCCGACGCTGCGGCTGGCGCGGGGTGGCCGGGTCGGTCAGGCCTGCGGGGCGCCGACGCTGCGGC